>DATJZY010000070.1 GCA_035577985.1 Candidatus Eisenbacteria bacterium | reverse complement strand
CGCAGCCCGAAGCCGAGCCCGAGGGCCAGGCCGAGGGCGGTCACAACCGCCACAGTTCGCATCGTGCGAAACGTCATCCTCATGATGCTGATCCTCCTGACAGGTCGCGCACCAAGGGAAGGCTGCGGACGACGGAAGCGGCGCCCGCGACTCGATCGCGCCCGCTCCCTGCACGCTCGAACGCGATCGCGTCCATCCGGACTACGACGCCTCCAGAGCAACTCGTCCTCACCCTCAGCCCCCCTTCACGGATCGCGAATACGCGAGGCTCTCTATCAGTTGCCTTATGGCGGCGTCAATTCAGTTCACGAATTTTTCGTGACCGATCGATTGGTTGTAGCGCAGCGTGAGACCCGCTGGTAGCCTCGATGGCATGGGGAGAGGTATCGCCCTCGTAGCCACCGCAATGCTCGCAACGCTCGCGGGTGCCGGCACGGCGCTCGCCCGCGGCGGCAAGCTGGTCGTCCTCGATCGGACGGCGTCCAGAGGAGTGGCCAAGGTGGTCTACTCGTCGCGGGACGGCACCGCGACCCTGCCCATCGGGACCGGCACCGGCGACATCTCCGTAGACGTGACCGTTCGGGTGGACGCGCTCAGCGCGGGGTACACGCTCCCGGCCGGTGTCTTCGACGGCGACGCCGGCTGGCGCGACAACGACGCCTCGCACGCGACCTTCTTCAATCGGGACGCCCCGGCCGGATCGACCGGCATCCGCAAGGCGAGCCTGCGCGCCGGCAAAGGCATCAGCCTGTCCGCAAAGACCCTGGGCGACACGAACCCCGGCATCGCCGTCACCGGCGCGCCCGTAAGGGCCGTCGACGTGCGGTCGGCGATCACGACCAGTGCCGGGACCCAGAACGTCTGCACCCACTTCGCCGCTGCCGACTGCAGGTATCGCACGCTCGGCGGTGGTGCGGGGGTGCGGCTCTCCTGCGGCAATGGAATACCGGACCCGGGGTGCTCGGCCTTCAACACCTCGCCCGGGAACTTCACCTGCACGGAGATGCTCGGGTTCAGCCAGACGCTCATGTGGGAGGAGACCCCGGAGTTCCAGGGGGCGGTCGACGACGCGCGCTGGCAGATCCGCTTCCGGGCCGGCGGCGATGTCGACCTGTGGGCCGACCCGAACGCCGACGCGTGGAACCCGCCCGTCGACCAGGACTGCCTGGGATCTGGTCAGGTGACGCTCTGCTCGCCCTGCGCGCAGGGCTCGACCTCGCCCGACCGCGTCCTCTTCACGATCACGCTCCAGGGCTACCTCTCGGACGTGCCGACGTGGGTGCAGAAGATCCGCGCCGCGATAGCGACCATCCGCTCGAAACACCCCCTGCTCCGCCAGATCGTGCTGCAGCCGGTGGTCGGCGGACCGCATCACGCCGTCTGCCCCGTCCCCACACAGCCGCAGGGCGTCCGCGCGTCGTTCAACCACCCCTACATCGACCAGGCCATCGCGATCGTCTTGGGCGACGCCCCGGATCTGGTCGCCGGCATCTCGCCCGAGGTCCGGACGTGCGCCGACTATATGGATGACGTGGGCCACCTCGAGCCCGCTGCGCGCGGTCCGATCGGCGGGACGATCGGTCAGTACTACGGCAGCCTGCCCTAGCCGCCGGTCACACCGCCACGCAGCGCTTGGGCTCGCCGGGGTGCGGGCTCATGCAGATCGCGTCCGCCGGGCAGGAGGCGCTGGTCCTGCCCGTCGTCGTCGACGAGACAGCGGTCGGATTACCGGGAGTTCCCGACCGCGTCGTATCGCGGCCTGCTGGTCGGCGACGCGACCGACACCGAGAACGTGCTCAGGATTGCGGCGTGAGCGCGGGCGCTAGTGCTCGGTCCGCACGGCGCGGACGCTGACGGCGGTGTCCTGCTTCGTCAGCTGCTCGTTCGTTCCGGCGAAGAAGTTGACGATCCATGCGTAGCGCGCGTCGGCGCGGGAGGTCGACGCCGACCACGTCTGGGACGCCGTCGGGACGCCGAACACGGGGTAGCCGCAGGGCGACGTCGAGCAGCTCCCCGGCGCGGCGCGGAGGATCGTCTCCAGCTCGCGCGGCATGGCGGCCGTCGTGCAGTTCGGCTCGCCGGGCGGGCAGGCGTTGCGCCCCGCTTGCGACGGGATGCGCCAGTCGTTGTGCCCGGCGTAGTTGGCCGCGTTGAGTTGGTTCAACCAGACCCAGATGGTCGTGACGGACTGGGCGCCGGAGCCCCCGACGGTGCACGGGCCGGTGCCGGTCGGATTGGTCGTCGGGTCGTAGTCGCCGCCCGGGCATTCCCCGCACCCGTCCGGCGGCTGCGCCGTCGTCCCGTCGGCGAGCGCCGCGCACGTCGTGGCCGACGCGGCGTCCGGCTGGCAGAGCACGCCCGCGTTCCGCATGCACGTGCCCGCCCACGGATAGACATTGTTCAGATTGTGCGGGTCGCCCGGGTTCTGTGCGCCCCTCGACCCGTCCTTCTTCTCCCACTGGAGGCCGGTGCAGGAGTCGTGGATGGTGCCGTCGCCGGGATCGCTGAAGCAGGGATTGCCACCGCCGGGCTGCGTCGTGGTGGTGGTCGCCGGCGCGCCACAACAGACGGGCGCGCCGGTCTCCTTGCACGTGCGCTTGCAGCAGGTGTCGATCGTCTTCCGACAGCGGTGGAGCGCGCGGCTCCGGCATCTGCGCCCCTTCGCGCGCGACGCGCTCGGGCAAGCCGCCGCCACGGCGTCGACGCACGCCGACACTGCCGTCCCGCAGGTGGCACGACATTGCCGGCAGGCGGCGGGCAGCCGCGCCCACGAGACGGCGGCCGCGAGCACCGCGAGCCACACGGGGAGGAATCGCGCACGAGAAGGCATACGGTGCGGACTGTACCCGAGCCGAGGAGCGGCGCGCCACCGGATCCGGCACGCGCCTACGGATCGAACCCGGCGCGCATGCATGTCACGACGGTGCTGTCGGACGAGTACCGGGCCGTGGTGGGTGAGCGGGTGCGTTTCCACACGGCATACGCGCCGACATTCCCGCCACCATTCGTGGTAGGGTCACAACCCATGCGCACGCGTTTCCCCCTCGTCATCCTCGCGACGCTGGCACTCGTTCGTGCCGCCGCCGCCGCGGGTCTCATCCTCTACAACGTGACCGCGGGCCCGCCGCTTCCGCCGAGCAATGGCGTCCCGGAGTTCCACGGACAGAGTACCGTTCCGGTGACGGCCGGCGGGCTCTACGACAGCTCGCACGGGGGCGCGCTCTGTCCGGATCCCAGCACCGCGGACTACCTGTGCGGACGGTACTATGCGTCGGCCGATCTCGTGGGCGGCCGACTGCTCAGCCTGCGCACGGTCGCCCAGCTCCACGTGAAGAACAATACCGCGAAGCTCGCCTACGCCGTCTTCGGCGATGCCAAGATCGAGATCTTCGGCATGAGCATGGCGGCGGTCAGTTCGCCGGTCGGTTACGCGTACTTCAACATCGGTCTCAGCGGCAACACGGTGACCAACGCCACCGATGCGGGTATCACGGTGCAGGCGTTCACGACCGTGAGCGTGAACGGTCTGCCGATCAACTGCGCCGGGAACGTCTGCTCGGTGAAGCTCGACGCCGCCCACTTCGACCCGTCGTACAACTCGCTCGGCCTCCGGACCGACGTGTCGATCACCTCGACCTCGGGATTCGCCGCGCCGGTCGCCGCGAACGCCGAGGCGAACTATGCGGACACCGTGCAGCTCCTCTCGATCGAGCTGCACGACGTGAACGACCAGCCGATCCCGGGCGCCGAGGTCTACCTCGCGGACAACAACGGCGATCGCATCCTGACCTTCCCGAACACTGTCGACACGTCGACCACGACGAGTACGCTCGTCGACGGCGGGTCGACCACGACGACGACGCTTCCACCCCGCGGGGGTTGCGCGACCGAGATCACGTACGCGGCGGTCGACTGCCGTCTGGGCGAGCTCGCCGACCTCACGGCGCAGAACGGCGGATCGCTCGCGCCGAAGCTCGCTGCGCGCCTCGGCGCCGCTCGGGACGCCCTCACCGCCGCGTCAGTTCCAGCGACTGCCCCGCGACGCGCGGTGAAATCGCTCGGCAAAGCGGGCAAGTCGCTCAAGAAGTTCGTCGCGTTGCTCGGCTCGAAGCGGGCCAAGAAGACGATCGCCGACCCGGCCCGCACGGAGCTGCAGACGCGCGGCAAGGCTCTTCAGGGCGACCTCACAATCCTCAAGCAGTCAGCCGCCGGCGCGTGACCGGCGCGCGCCGGGACGGTGACCGATGGTGTCCCCTCGCCGGCAAGCGGTTCGTACACGCCCTCGCACCGGCGAAGCAGGTCGAAAATCCCGACCACGCGCCCGCCGGATGGACGTCGGCGTCGACACGCGACCCCGCCGTGGAGTACAAAGCCGCCGTCGTGACCTCACCGCCGGCCGAGCGGCTCGAGCTCCTCTACGAGCTCGCGTGCGCGTTCGCCGGGCGGATCGAGCTCGACGAGCTCGTCCCACTCGTGATCGGCAAGTGTCGCGACGCTCTCGACGCGGAGGGAGGCTCGGTGCTCCTCCTCGATCCGGCCACGAACGAGTTCGTCTTCCCGTACGTCGCCGAGCGGAACGCGGGAGTGGCCGCACGCCTGGCCGGCGTCCGCGTGCCGGTCGAGCACAGCATCGCCGGCGCGGTCGTGCGCGACGGCCGTCCGATCCGAGTCGACGACGCGCACGCCGACCCGCGCTTCTACTCCGAGGTCGACCGGCAGACCGGCGTCCGCACCGGGAGCCTCCTCGCGGCGCCGCTCCGCTCCCGTCACGGCGTGATCGGCGTCATCGAGGTCGTGAACCGGCGCGGCGGAGGCACGTTCGGCGACGACGACCTGGCGTTCCTCGAGGCGCTCGCCGGGAGCGTCGCCGTCGCGATCGAGAACGCGCGTCTCTACGAGCAGGTGAAGGCGTCCGAGGAGCGCTTGCGCACGCAGGTCGGCGTGCTGCGCCGCGATCTCGCGCGGCGCGATCGCTTCACGGAGATCGTCGGCACCGGGCCGGCGATGGCCGACGTCTTCCGCTTGATGGAAAGCGCCGCCGCGTCACCGATCACGGTCCTCATCGAGGGCGAGACCGGCACGGGCAAGGAGCTCGTCGCGCGCGCGATCCATCGCGAGAGCGCGCGCGCCGACGGACCGTTCCTCGCCGTCAACTGCGCCGCGTTCCAGGAGACGCTCCTCGAGAGCGAGCTCTTCGGCCACCGTCGCGGCGCCTTCACGGGCGCGATCCAGGACCGGCGCGGCCTCTTCGAAGCCGCCGAGAAGGGCACGATCTTCCTCGACGAGGTCGGCGAGATGCCGGGCGCGATGCAGGCGAAGCTCTTGCGTGTGCTCGAGCAGGGCGAAGTCGTGCCGGTCGGCGAGACGCGCCCCCGCAAGGTGGACGTACGAGTCGTCTCGGCGACCAACCGGACCCTCGCCGCCGAGGTCGCCGAGCGCCGTTTTCGCGAGGACCTGTACTACCGGCTCGTCGCGTTTCCCATCCAGCTTCCGCCGCTGCGAAGCCGCCGCGAAGACGTCCCCCTCCTCGCCCAGGGCTTCGTGGCGGCCGCCAGCGAGCGACATCGCAAACGCATCGCGGGCATCGACGCGGCGACGCTCGCCTGCCTCGTACGCTATGACTGGCCCGGCAACGTGCGCGAGCTGCGAAACGAGATCGAGCGCGCCGTGGCGCTCGCGCGCGACGGCGAGACGATCGGTCCGTCGCATCTTTCCGCGCGACTCCTCGACACGGCCCGCGCGGCGACGGAGACGATCGATCCGAGCGCGAGCACGACCGTCGCGGCCGACGGATCGCTGCTGCGTGCGCGCGCGTCGTTCGAGGCGCGCTACATCGGCGAGGTGCTCCGCCAGCACAAGGGCAACGTGTCGCACGCGGCGAAGGCGCTCGGCCTCTCGCGCGTCATGCTGCAGCGGAAGATGAAGGCGTTCGGGCTGCGCTAGCGCCGCCGACGGACTGCCAACGATCGTACGCACCCCGCGCGCCGTAGCCCCCGGCGGCTGCGTACGGGATGAAGCACTCCGCGCGCGGCTCCTCGATCGGGCGCCGTTCCTTTCGCGCGCATTTTCCGCGGGTTGTTCGCGTGGCACCGCGTCTCGACGTCCCGGCACGACCCTTGCGCCAGTCGACGGTCGGAGGTGATTGCGATGTCGAGCCGATCGAGCCGCCCGAGGCGGCCTGAGCACGAGGCGACCGCATCCGGCAGCGACCCTTCGCTCGTGACGCGTCTCCTCGAAGAGCTCGAGGTGTACGGGACGACGGCGATCGGGCTCGGCCTGATCCTGCTCGCGATCCCCGGCGTCCCGCGGGTTCTCGCCGCATTGACCGTCCTTTTCTCCGCCGGGCACGGCACCGGCTTTTGACGACGACAGGAGGAACGATCCCATGACGAACGCAACCCTGACGGCGGACAGCTTCACCGCTCCTCCGGGCATCCGGTCGATCACCGACCCGCGACTCGACCGTGTGATCGCCGGCGTGGCCTCGCTGCCCTTCGCCTACATGCTCTACTACCGGCTCGCGTACGAAGGGTTCGACCTGCCGCGCGTCGCGATCGCGATCAACTTCGCGCTGCTGATCGGCACGATGGTCGTCCGGCGGCCGCCCGTGCGCGTCACGCCGAAGCCGCTCTACTGGGTGACGGCGTTCGTCGCGACGTACTGGGGCTTCATGACGCTCGGCCTCGCCGAGCGCGGCACGCCGATCGCCCCCGTGGTAGTGACGCACGGGCTCGCGCTCGCGAGCCTCGTGGTGTCCCTCGGCGCGCGCGTGAGCCTCGGCCGGAACATCGGGTTCGTCCCGGCCCAGCGCGAGCTCGTGACGTCGTACGCCTACGGGATCGTCCGGCATCCGATCTACACCGGCGTCTTCCTCTCGCTGACGGCCTTCGTGCTGCGAGCCTGGTCGCCGACGAACTTCATCATCGCCGCGGTGCCGGTCACGTTGTTCGTGATCAAGAGCTTCATGGAAGAGCGCTTCCTCGGCGAGGACCCGGCGTACCGCCGCTACATGGACCGCGTCCGCTTCCGGTGGCTCCCGGGGATCGCCTGAGGCCATCGCCATGACGAACGACGCCGAAGCGATCGTCCGCGACCTCTTCCTCGAGCCCGACGGCCGCCGCCATCCGTATCCGCACTACCACCGGCTGCGCGACGCGGCGCCCGTCCATCGCAGCACGACGCTCGGCGCGTGGCTGCTCACGCGGTACGACGCCTGCTGGGCCGTGCTCCGCGATCCCCGCCTCGGCAAGAACTACGCCCGCGCGATGGAGCGGCAGGTCGGCGCAGACTGGCGGCGACATCCGTCGCTCGCGCAGCGCGAGCGCTCGATGATCAACGTGCACGGCCCCGATCACACGCGGCTTCGGCGGCTGGTGTCGAAGGCCTTCACGCGACGGACGGTCGAGGAGCTGCGGCCGGCGATCGCCCGCATGGTCGACGCGCTCCTCGAGCCGCTCGCCGCACGCGGCGGGGGCGAGATCCTCGATGCGCTCGCCTTCCCCCTCCCGATCGCCGTGATCGGCGAGCTGCTCGGCGTCCCGCAGGCCGATCGCGCGCAGTTCCGCGACCTCGTGCGTGACGTCACGGCCGTCCTCGAGACGCTGCCGAGGCCCGCCCAGCTCGCCGCCGCCGACGCCGCGCACATGAAGATCCGCGCGTACTTCATCCTCCTCATCGCCGAGAAGCGCCGGCGCCCCGGCTCGGATCTGCTGAGCCTGCTCGTGCAGGCGAAGGACGACGACCGCCTCACGGACGACGAGCTCGAGAGCCTGGCGTCGCTCCTCTTCGCCGCCGGATTCGAGACGACGACGAACCTGATCGGGAACGGCGTGCTCGGTCTCGTGCGCCATCCCGAGCAGATGACGCTCCTGCGGGAGGACCCGTCGCGGTTCGAGAACCTCTGCGACGAGCTCCTGCGCTACGACGGCACGGCGCAGCTCGCGATCCGCTATACGCTCGCTCCGCTCGAGGTCGGCGGCGTCACGATTCCGACCGGCGAGTCGATCATGCCGCTCCTCGGCGCCGGCAACCACGATCCCGCACGCTTCGCCGAACCCGACCGCCTGGACGTCCGACGGACGGGCATCGAACCCCTGTCGTTCGGCGGGGGAGTCCATTACTGCCTCGGTGCGGCGCTCGCGCGGGCGGAGATCGAGACCGTCTTCCGCGCACTCGTCGAGCGCTTCGGCACGATCGCCCTCGACGGTCCAGCGCCGCGCTTTCGCGATCGGCTGACGCTGCGGGGGCTCGAGAGCCTGCACGTCGCGCTGTCGCCGGCCGCGAGCGGACGTACGGCGACCGAGCTCGCGCCGCCGCCATCCGCAGTCGCCGCGACCGGTCCGGCGCGCCTCGACACCGATCGTCCGGTGCTCGAGGCGCGGCCGCGCATGACCGACGGCGGCGACGCCGGATGGCGGAACGCGCTCCGCAGGCGCACCGAGCAGGACGCCGCGGGAATCCCGCATCGCACCGGCCCCGATCTGGCGGCGACCGTCGCGCTGCTCGGCCGCGCGAGCCTGTTCGCCGGATGCACGACGAGTGAGCTCGAGGTACTCGCCGCGACCGCCTACCCGGTGAGCTTCGAGCCCGGCGAGCGGCTCTGCGTGGAGGGGGGCGAGGCGCTCGAGTGCTACGTCATCGCCGAGGGCGAAGGGACCGTGTCGATCGGCGGGCGCGTGGTCGCGACGGTCGGCGAGAACCGTGTCGTGGGAGAGCGGGGACCGCTCGAAGGCCGCGCGCGCACGGCGACCGTCACCGCGCGGACCCGTATGACGACGTGGGCGATCTCGCGTGAACGGCTGCTGGCGCTGGTCGCGCACAGCCGGGCCGCCGCCGACCTGATGTACGAGGAACTCCACCGACGCTACGCGGACTGACCGTCGGTCCCCGGGAGGTCGTTCGGAGGGGACATTGACCGCTGCAATCGATCCTGCGAAGCCTCGCGCCGCGACGTGCGGCACGGCCCACGTCCTTGGACGGGAGCGGGCGCGACGTGGGCTACCGTGCCGAAGGAAGCAGGTCGTCGACCGCGATGTGGACGCCGGCCAGCGCCTTCATCGCGATGGTCTCGCCACGACGCACGACGGCGACATGGCGATAGCGACGCTGCTTCGCATCCGGCTCGCGACGGACTTCGACGCAATCGTCGCGCAGGTTGACGATCCAGTACTCCGGCACCCGTGCGGCGGCGTAGATGGCGGCCTTGGTGAGGCGATCCTGCTTGAGCGATGCACCAGACACCTCGACGACCAAGAGAGCGCTGGTCGGCCGGGCACGTTCGTAGTCTCGGGCAGAGCCGGGAACGACGGCCAGATCGGGCTCGGGCAACGAGTACGGGCCGGCCACGAACGAGAGCTGCACGCGGACGGTGGCGCAGTCGGCGACCGCGCGGAAGAGTGCGTGCGACACGAGGCCCAGCGTCCCGTCGTGCGGGACGTTCGATGGCGCCATGGCGACGATGACCCCCTCCAGCAGCTCCACCTTGTCGTCGGGTCCGAGCACGCCCTCGTCGACGAGGCGCAAATACCGCTCGGTGGTCCAACGGCTGGGAACGGCCGGGTCTGCTGGGGCGGGCTCAGCCATGCGGGCGCGAGCGTAGTCGCGGGCTCTGGTCGCCGCAAGGCCTTTGGGCGCAATATCCCGGGCGACACCGTGGCGAATCGATGAACTGCGCGGCCTGCCAGCACGAGAACCCCGCCGGCTCCGGGTTCTGCGAGGAATGCGGCGCGCGCCTCGAGCGTCGCTGCCCATCCTGCGGAAGCGTCTGCACGCCGACGGCGAAGTTCTGCCGCGGCTGCGGCGCCTCGCTCGCCGCCCCCGCCGCGCCACCCTCCGCCGACGCCGTCGCGCGCAAGGTCGTCACCATCGTCTTCGCCGACCTCATCGGCTCGACGTCGCTCCACGAGCGCCTCGACCCCGAGTCGGTGAGCCGCGTGATGGACCGCTACCACCGAGCCGTGCGCGTCCCCGTCGAGGCACACGGCGGCACCGTCGTGCAGCTCCTCGGCGACGGTGTCATGTGCGCCTTCGGCGTCCCGCGCGTCGCCGAGGACGACGCGATCCGCGCCGTGCGCGCGGCCATGGACATCCATCGCGCGTTCCGCGAGTTCGCGAGCGAGGAGCGCGCGACCGTCGGCGACGTCGGCCTGCGCGTCGCCGTCAACACCGGCGAGGTCGTCGTCAGCGACGACTACACCGCGGGCATCGGCGATCCGCTGAACGTCGCCGCGCGCTTGCAGCAGGAGGCGCACGACGGCGACGTGCTGATCAGCGAGTCGACGCGGCGACTCGTCGGCGAGCTCGTGACGCTCGAGCCCTTCGGCGTCCTGGCACTCAAGGGCCGCGCCGAGACGGTCGCGGCGTACCGTGTCGTCTCGCTCGAGCGTGCGCCGGGCGCGTCGACGACGCCCTTCGTCGGGCGCGAGGAGGAGCTGCGCCGGGTGACGGCGGTCTACGACGCGACGGTCGCCAGCCGCCGCGCGCGGCTCACCGTGGTTCTCGGATCACCCGGCCTCGGGAAGTCGCGCCTCATGGACGAGGTCACGCGGCGGCTCGGCGACGGCGCCACCGTCCTCACGGCGCACTGCGACGCCGCCGGCGGCGCCACGTTCGCGCCGATCGCGAGAACGCTCCGGGGCTACCTTCGCATCGACGATGGCGCGAGCGGCGAGGCGCTGCGCGCGGCGGTCGAAGCCGCGATGCCGGGGGACGAGGCCGAGCGCAGTCGCCTCGCCGGCGGGATCGCCGCGCTCCTCGCTGGAGCACCCGGCTCTCCAGAGGAGACGTTCTTCGTCGTCAGGCGCTTCCTCGCCGCGCTCGCGACCCGGCAGCCGGTCGTGCTGGCGCTCGACGACCTCCACTGGGCGGAGCCGCTGCTGCTCGATCTCGTCGAGCACCTGATCCAGTGGAGCACGGACGTGCCGCTGCTCGTGCTCGCCGCGGCACGTCCCGAGCTGCGCGAGGCGCGCTCCTCGCTCACCGTGCCGGGCGGCCTCGTCACCGACGTCGTGACGCTCGTGGGCCTCGACGCCGGCGCCGCGACGCGGCTCGCCGCGAACGTGATCGGCGCCGGCGAGCTCCCGGCGGCCGTCGCGGGCCGCGTCCTCGCGACGAGCGAAGGCAATCCCCTCTTCGTCGGCGAGCTGGTCCGCATGCTCGTGGCCGACGGGGCGCTCAAGCGCGAGGGCGATCGTTGGACGACCGGGGTCGAGATCGCCCGCCTCGAGATGCCGCCCACCATCCAGGCGCTGCTCGCGGCACGTATCGAGCGGCTGCGGCCCGAGGAACGGACCGTCCTCGAGCGCGCCGCGATCGTCGGACGGCAGTTCTCGCGCTCCGCCGTCACCCATCTGCTGCCGCGAGAGACGACCGATCTCGACGCGCGCCTCGAGGCGCTCCGGCGGAGCGAGCTGATCGAGCCGGACACGGGCTGGTATCTCGGCGAGCCCGCGCTGCGCTTCCACCACGTGCTGATCCGCGACGCGGCCTATCGGCGGCTCTTGAAGAACACCCGCGCGGACCTGCACGCGCGCTTCGCCGACTGGCTCGAGGGGCGGGTCGGCGACGCCGTCGAGCACGACGAGACGATCGGCTGGCACCTCGAGCAGGCACACCAGCACCTGCGCGAGCTCGGCCCCGTCGACGTGCAGGGCCAGACGCTCGGCGAGCGGGCCGCCCGCTACCTGGCGGCGGCCGGGCGCCGCGCCCTCGCACGCGACGACCTGCCGTTGGCGGCCGGCCTGCTTGGCCGCGCGCTCGATCGACTCGAATCGACGGATCCCGCGCGTGCCGACCTGATCCTGGATTGGTGCGAGGCACTGCTCGCCGCCGGCGACGTCGGACCGGCAGCACCCGCGATCGACGAGCTCGGCCGCTTCGCCGGCGAGTCGGCGCGGCTGCGTGCGTGGCACACCTGCTTCGCCGGCCAGCTCGCCGCGCTCACCGATCCACAGGCGCTGCGCGCGACCGCCGATGCGGTGGCGGCCGCGGCCGAAGCGCTCGCCGCCGCGAGCGATGCCGCGGGCGAGGCGAAGGCGCACTCGGTGCACGCGCTCGCGCTCGCGCGTCTCGGCAGGGTCGGCGCCTGCGAGGCGGCGCTCGACCGCGCGCTCGCCGCGGCCCGCCGCGCCGACGATCGGCGGCGCTCCAACGCGGTCCTGGCGAGCGCCCCGCTCGCCGCGCTTTGGGGTCCGAGCCCGGTCACGCGCGCGAGCGGCCGCTGCCTCGACGTCGTGCGCGTGCTGCGCATCACGCAAGGGGCGCCGGCGGTCGAAGCGGTGGCGCTCCGCTGCCAGGGCGTGCTCGAAGCGCTCCGCGGTCGCACCGAGGCCGCGCGCCGGATGCTCGCGTCGTCGCGGCGCATGGTCGAGGAGCTCGGCATCACCCAGCGGCTCCTCGAGGCGGACGTCTTCACGGGCCTCGTCGACCTGCTCGAAGGCGACGCCGCCGCCGCCGAGCGTACGCTGCGGGCGGCGTACGACGGCTTGCGCGCACACGGGCTCGGCATCGACGCGGCACAGGCCGCCGCGTTGCTCGGGCGGGCGCTCCTCGCGCTCGGGCGAGCCGAGGAAGCCGAGGCCGTCAGCCACGAGAGCGAGGCGCTCGCCGGCGACGACTTGAAGGCGGCGATCGACTGGCGAGGCGTGCGCGCGGAGGCGCTCGCACGGCGCGGCGAGCATGCCGCCGCCGTCGCCTTCGCACGCGCCGCCGCCGACATCGCGGCGGCGACCGATGCGCTGCTCGCGCATGCCGACGCGCGGCTCGCGCTCGCCGTGGCGCTACGCGCGGCGGGTCGCGGCGCCGAGGCCGCCGCCGAGGAGCAGCGTGCGATCGAGCTGTGGGACGCGAAGGGCGCGACGCTGCTCGCCGAGCGTTCCCGGCGAGGCATCGGGCGCGTGATGCACGAGGACCGTGCGCGCGACGTTCGTGTGCAGCCGGCGCGTCCCGCACGCCGCCGGCTGGTGTCGAACGCCGCTGCCGCATTCACGGTTCGTCTCGACGCCGCGATCGCCGCCCGGGACACCGACGCGATCGCCACCCTGCTCGCCGACGGGATGGAGGTGGTGAACCACCCCACGGGCACAATAGTCGACCGGGAGGGAGCGCTCACCACGTGGCGCCTGCTGCTGCGCGGCCACGACCCGACCTGCCGGCACGAGCCGCTCGCGACCCTCGGCGACTCGCTCGTGCTGTGCCGCATGTCGATTTCCGGCAGCGGGTTCGGCGGCGCGAGGTTCGATGTCGGCGCCTACGAGCGCCACGAGATCGTGCTGATCGAGGTGGACTCGAACGGACGACAACGCTGGGGCGAGCACTTCACCGACGACCGGCTGGGCGACGCCGTCGTCCGGCTGTACGAGCGCTATGCCGAGCTGCTCCCCAACGGCCCCGCGCGCACGCGCGCCGCGGCGACGGCCCGTGCGGTGGCGGCGGTGTTGGGACCGTTCAGCCTCGATGGCATCGGGGCGATCTTCGCACCGGACTTCGAGTTCGTCGACCACAGACCCGTCGGATTGCCGTCGTCCCACGGCCGCGACGTCTACCTGCGCTCGCTCCGCTCGATGTTCGACCTCGCCGATGACATGGCCAATCGCGCGGACGACGTGCTTTGCCTGCGCCCCGACAGCTTCGTCCTCCGCGTCACCAACCTCGGGAGGGAACGCACCGGTGGGGGCGGGTTCGAGAGACCCATCCTCCTGCTTTCGGTCTTCGATGCCGACGGCCTCGCGACCCGCTGGGAGTTCTTCGACCTCACTCGCGATGCCGAGGCGCTCGCCCGCTTCGACGAGCTGACCGCCGAGCCGGTGGCGGCGCCATCTCGAGTCGCGGAGACGCGCGTGCGCCGCGTACGCGCGAACGCCGCGAGCGAGCATACCGCCCGAACCGACATCGCGCTGGCTGCCCGAGACGGCGAGGCACTCACCGGCCTGGTCGCCGACCCCTGCGACGTCACCGACCATGTCACCGGGACCACCTATGACCGGGAGGGTGTGCTTCACACGTGGCGCTCGTTCCTCACGGCCGACCACTTGACGTCCCAGCAGGAGCCGCTGGCAACGCTCGGCGAGTCGCTCGTGCTGGTCCGTCAGCTGCTCTCGGCGCGTGGGGTCGCCCGCGGGAGATTCGACGTCGGCCCGTACGAGTCCGAGCACGTCCATGTGTACGAGGTCGACACGCAGGGACGACGCCGGTGGACCGAGCGGTTTCCCTGCGGCCGGCTCGGCGACGCCATCGTCCGGCTGTACGAGCGCTACGCCGAGCTGCTCCCCGACGGCCCCGCTCGCGTCCGCGCCGCGGCCACGGCGCGCACGGTCGCGGGGGCCTTGGGACCGTACGATCTCGATCGCTATCGCGCCGGCTTCGCGCCTGCCGTCGAGTACGTCGACCGGCGGACCCTCGGCCTCGGAACGGCACACGGATCGGAAGCCGTGATCCATCTCTTGGGCACCATGCTCGAGGTCGCCGAGGGCGTTCACAACCGCATCGAGGACGTCCTCGCGCTCCGCGCGGACGCCTTGCTCGTACGGTGGACGAACCTCGGGATCGATCGCACCGGCGGTGGTGCCTACGAACGGCCCTTCCTCTGGCTCGGGGTTTTCGGAGCCGATGGTCTTCTGACGCGCGTCGAGCTGTTCGACGCCGACCGCGACGCCGAGGCGCTCGCGCGCTTCGACGAGCTGACCGTCGCGCCCACGCACGCCGGCGCGAGTCGCCGGCGCGCCGTCCGACCGAACGCCGCAACCGCGAACGCGGCCGCCATCGATGCCGTGATCGCCGCCCGCGATCCGCAGGCGCCGGCGCAGCTCGTTCGCCTTCTCAGCGACCGCTATGAGTTCGTCGACCACATCAACGGCGCCGCGTATGACCTGCACGGCACCTTGGCCATCTACGGCGCGCTCATGCGGGTGCCGGACCTGGCCAGCGGGCACGAGCCGCTGGCGACCCTCGGCGAGTCGCTCGCGCTTTTCCGTTACTCGGTATCTGCGAGCGGCGTCAGGCGTGGAAGCTTCGACGTCGGGCCCTACGAGGACGAGCGGATCTTCGTGGTCGAGACCGATTCGACCGGGCGACGCAGTCGGGGCGAGGCTTTCCATGGCCACCGCCTGGGTGATGCGATCGCGCGGTTGTATGCGTGGCATGCCGATCTCCTCCCCGACGGCCCGGCGCGCGCCCGCGCCGCGGCGACGGCGCGCTCGGTCGCCACGCTGGTGGGGCCGGTCGATCTCGACCGATACAACACGGCGATCGCCCGCGACCTCGCGCTCGTCGACGACAAGACACTCGGGTGGGGCTCCGTGCGCGGTGCAGAGGCGTTCCTGGGTGTGGTGCGCTCTCTGCTCGACGTCTCCAGCGACACCGCCCTACGCATCGACGACGTCCTCGGCATCCGCCCCGACGCGGTCCTCGTACGCTATACGAACTTCGGCACCGACCGCGCCAGCGGCGGCGCCTACGAGCGGCAATACCTGGCGATCTGGACGTTCGACGCGGACGGCCTCCTCGGCCGGTGGGAGCAGTTCGACCCGGACCGCGACGACGAGGCGCTCGCGTGCTTCGAGGAGCTGACGGGCACGACCGCCCCATCCCGCGTCGTCGAGAGACGCTCGCGCCGGGTGCGGGCGAACGCCGCGACGGCGAGCGATGCCCGCATCGCCGCCGCGATGGCCGCCCGGGACGGTGACGCGCTCGCCGCCGTGTTCGCCGAGGACGCCGAGGGCGTGGAGCACCCCACCGGCGCGGTCTACGACCGGGAGGGAGTGCTCCGGTCGTTCCGCTCTCTGCTGACCGCCCGGGAACCGGCGTACTGGCAAGAGCCCTTGGCGAGCCTCGGCGACGCGCTCGCGCTATCTCGGGTCGGCTGGTCGGCGAGCGGATTGGTCGGCCGGAACTTCGACGTCGGCGCGTACGAAACGGACGGAATCTACGTCGTCGAGGTCGACGCGCACGGTCGACGGCGGCGGACCGAGCGCTTCCTGGTCGAGCGGCTCGGCGACGCCGTCGCGCGGCTGTACGAGCGCTACGCCGAGCTTCTCCCCGAAGGCCCCGCACGCGAGCGTGCCGCCGCGACGGCGCGCGCGGTCGCGGCGATGGTGGGGCCCATCGAGGTCGCTCGCTGGGCCCCCGCCCTCGCGCCGACCCTCGAGTTCGCCGACCACCGGCACATCAGCCTGGAGTCCGGACGGGGCGCCGACGCCTACCTACGCGCGCTCCAGGCGCTGCTCGACGTCACCGAGGTCAGCGCGACCCGCATCGACGACGTCCTCGCCCTGCGGCCCGATGCGGTCCTCGTCCACCAGAACCACTTCGGCACGGCTCGCGTCGGCGGGGGGGCCTTCGAACGGCCGAACCTCTTCCTCTGGGTCTTCGGCGCCGATGGTCTGATGACCCGGCTCGAGTTCTTCGAAGTCGAGGACGAAGACCGTGCGCTCGCTCGCTTCGACGAGCTGACCGGGGAGCGGCCCGGGGCGGCAACGCCGTCCCGCATCGTGGACAGGCGCACGCGTCGGGTGCACCTGAACGCCGCGACGGCGAACACTGCCAGGTTCGACGCCGCCGTCGCCGCACGAGACGCCGGCGCGCTCGTCACGCTGTTTACCGACGACTCGGTGGTCATCGACCATCCGACGGGTCTCTCCTATGATCGGCAGGGAGCGCTCTCGTCGTATCGGTCCCTCCTGAGGACGCAAGACCCAACCTACCGGCACGAGCCGCTGGCGACGCTCGGCGACTCGCTCGCACTGTGCCGCGGATCGATGTCGGCGAACGGGGTAGTGGGTGCAGCGTTCGACGTGGGCCCATACCAGAGGGAGGTAGTCGCCCTCATCGAGGTCGATGCGAGCGGACGACGACGGCGGACCGAGGACTTCGCTGCCAATCGGCTGGGCGACGCGGTCGTGCGACTGTACGAGCGCTACTCCGACCTCCTCCCCGACGGCCCCGCCCGCGCCCGCGCCGCGGCGACGGCGCGCGCGGTCGCCGCGCATCTCGGGTCGCTCGACCTCGATCGCATGGTCTCCGCGGTGGCGTCCGACGTCGACTTCTACGACCACCGGCCCCTCATCGGGTTCGGATTGATGCGCGGTGCCCAGGGAGTCCGCGATTCGCTCGCCACGCTCTTCGACGCCGCCGACGGCATCGCCAACCGGGTCGAGGACATCCTCGACCTGCGCCCCGATGCGGCGCTTCTGCGCGTGACGAACTTCGGCACGGATCGCACGACCGGCGGGATGTTCGAGAGACCGTTCCTGCTCATGTGGGTCTTCGGAGCCGATGGCCTGATGACGCACACGGAGCTGTTCGACGTCGGCCACGAGAACGAGGCCCTCGCCCGCTTCGATGAGCTGACGGCGACGCCACCTCCCGCGGCGTCGTTCGCACCGGCGGCGACACGCACGCGTCGCGTGCCACCGAACGCCGCGACCGCCAACGCCGCCCGCTTCGACGCCGTGATCGCCGCGCGCGCCGCGGACGCGCTCCCCGCCCTGTTCGCCGACGTCGCCGAGTTCATGGAGCGCCCGACCGCCGGGGTCTACGACCGCGAAGGAGTGCTCATCTCGCTGCGGTCGCTGCTGCGCGCTCACGAGCCCGCGTATCGGCACGAGCCGTTGGCGACCCTCGGCGACGTGCTCGCGCTCTGCCGCGTGTCGATGTCGGCGACCGGGCTCGAGCGCGGGAAGTTCGACGTCGGCGCCTTCGAGACGGAGCACCTCGACGTGGTCGAGGTCGACGCGCAGGGAAGGCGCCGGTGGGTCGAACGCTTCGCGAGCGACCGGCTGGGCGACGCCGTCGCGCGGCTGTACGAGCGCTACGCCGAGCTTCTCCCCGCCGGGTCCGCCCGCGACCGCGCCGCGGGAACGGCGCGCTCGGTCGCAGCCTATACCGGACCCTTCGATCCCGACCGCTACACCGCGGCATGGGCACCCGACATCGAGGTCGTCGATAGCCGGATCCTGGGAACCTGGTCCTCGCGAGGAGCCGAAGCGTTTCTCGAGAACTACCGCTCCTGGCTCGATCTCGCGGACGATACCGCGTTCGACGAAGACGAAGTTCTCGGCCTGGAGTCCCGTGCTCTCCTCTGGCGGCGGACGTTCTCCGGCCTCGACCGCGCCGGTGGCGGCGCCTTCGAGCGACAGTTCATCCAGCTCTGTACCTTCGGGGCCGACGGCCGCATCACGCGCCTCGAGTACTTCGACGCCGATCGCGAGGACCTGGCGCTCGCCCGCTTCGACGAGGTGACGGCAGTGCCACCGACGACGGTACGCATCGAAAATGCGGCGACCCGAGTGACGGATCGTCTCAGGGAGGCATGGGAGGCGCGCGATTGGGAGCGCGTGGCCGCCGGCTTCGACCCGGCATTCCGACTGAGCGACCGTCGGACGATGATGCACCTCGAGCTCGATCGCGAGCGGCACCTGGCGTCGCTGCGCACGATCTTCGACCTGAGCTCGTCTCGACTCCCGTCGCACCTGCTCGCGACCCGGGGCGAGCGTCTCGGGCTCTTCCGCCAACGGTTCGAGGGGAGCCACCGCGACGTCGGGCCGAGCGAGGTCGATTTTCTCGCGCTCATCGAGACGAACGAGCGCGGCGATCGTCGCATTGGCATGGTGTTGTTCGACCCCGACGACCTCGACGCCGCCTACGACGAGCTCGACGCCCGCTACCTCGCGGGCGAAGCGGCGCCGTTCCGACATGCGCGGGTGGTCGGCGCGTTCAAGCGAACCTTCGCGTCGCGGGCTTGGGAAGCCATGTCGTCGAGCTTCCCGCCGGACTTCGTCCTGGTGGACCATCGACCGCTCGGCTGGGGCACGCTCGACGGCCCGACGTACCTCGAGTCGCTGAAGGTGCTCGCCGAGCTGGCGCCGGACACGCGGTTTCGCACCGACCACCTCTGGACCTCCGCGCGGGGTCTCATGTTCGTCAACTTCTTGCACGGCACCCGCGACGGTGGTCCGTTCGAGGAGCAGCGAGTCCACGTCTACGAGGTCGACGGTCAGGGGCTAGGGCGCCGTCAGGACTTCTACGCCCTCGACCAGCTCGACGAGGCGCGCGCGCGCTTCGAGGAGCTGCGCTCCGATCCGCTGCGCATCCCGCCGAATGCGGCAACCCGCGTCTCCGATCGCCACAAGGAAGCCCTCGCCGCGGATGACATGAAGGCCTTCGCCCTCCTGTGCGCGCCGACGATGGTCTTCGACGACCGTCGCCGCGCGGTCCTCCTCACCGGCGGTCGCGACATGTTCATCGCGAGCAGTCGCCTGATCAAATCCGCGCGGGGACGGGCGTCGACCACGTTGCTCGCGACCGCCGGTGACCGCCTGACGCTCGAGCACCTCCACTGGACCGGAGGCGTCCCGGGGCAGGAGTGGGATCTCGAGAACCTTTCGATCCATGAGGTAGACGCCGAGGGGCGGACGGTCGCGGTCGTCGCCTTCGACCCCGACGACCGCCGGGCCGCGAGCAAGGAGCTGCTCGAGCGCTACGCGCGCAGCGACGCCGGGCGATGGATGCCGCCCATGGGGGTCGACTTCCGTCGTGGCGTGCTCGACCACGACCTCGATCGTATCCGGGACGCGCTCCCCGACGATTTCGTCTTCCACGACCACCGGCGCACCGGGCCGGGTCGCCTCGAGGGCCGGGACGCCTACCTCGCGTGGCTCGCCGCGCTCTTCGCGGAGTCGTCCGACGCCATCATCGAACCCTTCTACTACGTCGCCACGGGCGAGCATGGCTTCGTCGCCGTGGGCCACACGTTCGGGACCCTGGCCGAGGGCGGTGCGTTCGAGTTCGTCTGGGCGCAGGTCGGCTTCAACCGTGACGGGCGCCCCGTCGCAGCGGAGCTGTTCGAGGTCGAGGACCTCGACCGCGCGCGGGCGCGCTTCGAGGAGCTCGGCGCGAGCCCAGCACGCGATCCGCTTGCCGCCCTGGCACGGCCGAACGCGGCGAACGCTACGATGGATCGGGTGCAGGCGGCATACGAGGCGCGCGACTGGGCGGCGATGCGCGCTCTCTTCGCGCCGGACGCCAAGATCGAGGACCGGCGCCGTCACGTCCTGCTCTCTGGAGACCTCGACGTGTGGATCGAGGACTGGCAACGGACGGCCGGGGCGGATGTCGTCTATCGGCGGCAACTCGTGAAGACCGGGGGCGAGCGCGTGGCGCTCGAACGCGTCCTCGCTACGGGCACGCTCCCAGCGGGAGGGCCGTTCGAGATCGAGTACCTCGGGCTGATCGAGGTCGACGAGCGTGGACGGATCGTCTTTGGCGCGGCGCTCGACGCCGACGACTGGCGCACGGCCCAGCGCGAGACTCTCGCGCGCGTGATCGCCGACGCTCCGGTGGCGGCAGCGTCGGTGAGATCGGTCGTCGAGCTCATCGAGGCGTTCAACGACCACGACGCGGCTCGGCTTCGCGCCACGTTCTCGGACGATGTCGTCTACGAGAATCACCGTCGGACAGGCGTGGGCCGGATCGAGGGCGCGAGCGACTTCGTGGGCAACGCAGCGATCCTCTGGGGCCTGGCTCCGGACATCCAATTCGACGCCGTGCACATACTCGCGTACGACCGCCACGGGGTCGTGGGGGCTGGGCGGATGTTCGGCACGCTCGCCGACGGCGGGGGTGTCTTCGAGATATGCACCATCACCCTCTTCACCGTGGAGCGCGGCCGCATCACGCGCGACGAAGTCTTCGAGCCCGAGGACGTCGACGCCGCACTCGCGCGCTTCGCCGAGCTGCGTCCCAATCCGCTGCGCATCCCGCCGAACGCCGCGACGCGGGCGAGCGACCGGCATGCGCAGGCATTGGAAGCTCGCGACTGGGACGCGCAGGACGCCGTGTGCGCGCCGACGCTCGAGTTCGACGATCGACGGAAGAGCGTTCTCACCACCGGCGGTCGCGACATGTTCATTGCGAGCGGCCGCCTGATCGGCGGGGCCGAAACCCGAATCGAGCGTACCCTCCTCGCCACCGCCGGCGACCGCCTCATGCTCGAGCACGTCCGGTGGATAGGGGCCGATCACCGGGTGCCGTTCGAGATGGACAACCTGTCCATCACCGAGGTCGACGCCGAAGGCCGTATCGTCGCCGTCGTCAGCTTCGACCCCGACGACCGCCGCGCCGCCGGCAAGGAGCTGTTCGAACGCTATGCCCGCAGCGATGCCGGACGGTGGATACCGAGCGCGCAAGTCGAGCTGCGTCGAGCAATCCTCGACCACGACATCGATCGGATGCGAGCCGCGATACCCGACGACTACGTCTACTACGACCACCGGCGCACCGGGCCCGGCCGGCTCGAGGGCCCGGAGGCCTACCTCGCCTGGCTCGCCACGCTGTTCGAGCAGTCGTCCGACGCGATCATCGAGCCTCTCTACTTCGTCGCCATCGACCCGCCTTGCTCCGTCGCCGTGGGCCATACCCTCGGCACCTCGAGCGACGGCGGGCCGTTCGAGTCCCTCTTCGTGCAGGTCATCCTCGAGCGGGATGGCCGCACCCGCGCAGTGGAGCTCTTCGAGCTCGACGACCTCGACGCGGCGCTCGCGCGTTGCGAGGCGCTGCGGGCGGAGCTCGTGCAGGGGCCGCCGGAAGCGACGTCTCCCGCGCCCCGAGAGCGCAGCGCATGACGTGCTTGCCGGCCG
Organism: Candidatus Eisenbacteria bacterium; assembly: GCA_035577985.1. Classification (NCBI taxonomy): domain Bacteria; phylum Candidatus Eiseniibacteriota; species Candidatus Eiseniibacteriota bacterium. The sequence continues at coordinate 1,513 of DATJZY010000070.1, read as the reverse complement.
GCGGCGGAATCATGAGCGCGCGTATCGCATCGAACACGACCTTGAACTGCGCATCGTACCGCTGCTCCAGCTCGTCGAGCTTGCGCGCCAGCCCGGCATGGGAAGCCATGGCCTCTCGCAGCGTGACGAACACGCGCATGATCTCGATGTTCACGGCGATCGCGCGCGGGCTCCGCAGCACGCTCGACAGCATCGCGACACCTTGCTCCGTGAAGGCATGCGGAAGGTACCGTCGGCCGCCCCGAGCCTTTGAGGTCACAGACTGTGACCTCAAACGAGCGAGCTCCTCGGCGGTAAGCTGGAACGTGAAGTCGGCGGGAAAGCGATCTGGGTTCCGTTTGATCGCTTGGACGAGGGCTTTCGTCCGAACGCCGTACAGCACCGCCAGGTCGGCATCGAGTAGTACCTTCCGTCCTCTCAGGATCACGATCGACCGCGCAATCCGCTCGCTGGGAACCACCGGGGCTTCAGCGTGCGGTGTTTACGCGGCCGTTACCAGATGACTGGGATGCCTCCGACCAAAATATTCTTCGATCAACGTTCCGAAACGGGAGGGACCTCGTGCGCAGACGGCCGCGCGGGGAAGGAAGTCCACTCGTGACCTGCCCCGCCTGCGGCGCCGAGAACCGCGACGGCGCGCGCTTCTGCGGCGAGTGCGCGGCGCCGCTCGTGAAGCCCGTCGCGTGCCCGAGCTGCGGCGCGGCGAACCCGGGGGGACGGAAGTTCTGCGACTCGTGCGGGGCCTCGCTCGCCGCCCGACCCGCGGGACCGACCGAGGTCCGCAAGGTCGTGACGATCGTCTTCGCCGACCTCATCGGCTCGACGGCACTCCACGAGAGGCTCGATCCCGAGTCCGTGAGACGCGTCATGGACCGCTATCACCGGGCGGTGCGTGCGCCGGTGGAAGCCCACGGCGGGACGGTCGTGCAGCTCCTGGGCGACGGTGTCATGTGCGCCTTCGGCGTCCCGCGCGTCGCCGAGGACGACGCCATCCGCGCGGTCCGTGCCGCGGTCGCCATCCAGGACGCGTTCCGCGACTTCGCGCGCGACGAGGCGGCCCTGCTCGGCACCGTCGGCCTGCGGGTCGCCGTCAACACCGGCGAGGTCGTGGTCAGCGACGAGTACACGGCCGGCATCGGCGATCCACTGAACGTGGCGGCGCGGCTCCAGCAGGAGGCGCAGGACGGCCAGGTGCTCGTCGGCGAAGCGACGCAGCGGCTCGTCGGCGATCTCGTGACGCTCGCGCGCGTCGGGACGTTTGCGCTCAAGGGGCGCGCCGAGGGCGTGACGGCGTATCGCGTCGTCTCGCTCGAGCGGCCGGCGGGCGTGGCGGCGACCGCGTTCGTCGGACGCGACGACGAGCTCGGACGGCTGCTGGCCGTCTACGAGGCGGCGGTCGCCGCGCCGGGCGCGCGGCTGGCCGTGATCCTCGGCTCGCCGGGGCTCGGCAAGTCGCGCCTCCTCGCGGAGCTCGCGCGGCGCCTCGGCGACCGCTCGACGGTGCTGGCGGCGC
>DATJZY010000069.1 GCA_035577985.1 Candidatus Eisenbacteria bacterium | reverse complement strand
CTCGCCTCGCTCGACGCCCACCGCAGGAGCGAGGTGCTTCAGTACATCGAGCTGATCCGGGACGACGTTAAAGTGCCCATCGTCTACGTGAGCCATGCCGTGGAGGAGGTGCTCCGGGTCGCGGATACGGTCGTGCTGATGTCCGCGGGCGGCGTTCTCGCCGTCGGGCCGGCGGAGGACGTGATGGGGCGCACGGACCTGCGACCGGGCCAGGGGACGTTCGAAGGCGGAGCCGTGATCGACGCCAGGGTCGTCGAACAGGACGTGGAGAACGACCTCGCCACGCTCGCCTTCGACGGCGGCACGCTCACCGCGACCAATGTCGACGCGTTGATCGGCGAGCCCGTGCGGGTGCGGATCCGCGCGCGCGACGTGTCGATCGCGCTCGAGCGCCCTCGGCGCATCAGCATACGGAACATCCTTGAGGGGCGGGTATCCGGCATCTTCAACGCAAACGGCACCGCCGACGTCGCCATCACGGTCGGAGGGATCACATTGCGATCGCGGGTGACGCGGCGCGCCGCCGAGGAGCTCGGCCTGGCGCAAGGCCTGACGGTCTATGCGCTCGTGAAGGCCGTCTCGCTCTCGCGCTCAGGCCCGCCCTAGCTCTAACGGCTCCGCGCGGCTTTCGCCTCGGGACGCAAGACGCTCCCGGTGCCGCTGCGAGCCCCCAGGACCACGTCCGCGCCCAGAGTCTCTCCCACGCCGGTCCAGTCGTAGCCCGCCAGCTGTCCCGCGAGCGCGGCGAATTCCGGGCTTTTGAGGACCGTGATGAGCGAGCTGACCGGCCGCGCGTCCACAATCTCGCTGCGGCATGCGAGATAGTAGCGTTCGCGCAGCAGCGGAATGAACCCGAGCTTGTACTGCGTGGCTGCCGCTTCGATGCCGAAGCCGGCATCGCACATGCCTGAAGCGATGGTCGCTGCTACCGCGAGGTGGGTGAATTCGAAGGTCTCGTATCCTGCGATCGACGCCGGATCGATAGACGCTTCTCGCAGGAGCTGGTCGAGCTCCAGGCGCGTGCCGGAGTTGGGCTGGCGGTTGATGATCCGTACGTCTCGACGTGCGAGATCGGGCAGCCCGCGGATGCCCTTGGGATTGCCTGCCGCGACCATCAGGCCCTGCGTCCGGGTGGCGCAGCGGATGAGCGCGTGGTCGCGGGCCTTGAAGGCGCGCCGGTGAAAGAAGAAATCGGTCTCGAGGCCACCCTCCGGTAGGTGGAAGCCCGCGATGTCGCAACGCCCCTGTGCGAGCGCGTCCAGGCTCTCGAGGCTTCCCTGGTACTGCAGTTGCAGCTGGATGCCGTGCTGTTCTTGCAGCAGGTCGCGCAGGTTTCCGAGTGCGAGGTCGTGGCTCGCGTGCATCACGAGGTTCGTGGTGCCGCGCAGCAGCTCCGCGGAGAGCTCGTGCTCGAGGTCGCGCTGCACGGTCTCGATCTGCGCTTCGAGGCGCGAGCGCGCAGTCTGCTCTGCCCACATCAGCTTCTCGCCGAACTCGGTGAGCTTGGCACCGCGCCCGCGCTCCAGGCGCACCAGGGGCCGGCCCACGGCCTTTTCCCATTTCCCGAGCGAGCCCCAGATATGGCGGTAGGAGAAGCCCAGCGCCTGCGCTGCCCTGGCGAGAGATCCGGAAGCCTGGACAGCCTCAAGAAGACGGAAAAGGAGAGGGTCGGCGAGCTCCGCCTCGGAGCTTCCAATGCGCCAGGTTGCCTCGATCCGGATCTTGATCATGCTAATGCAATCAGAACCAAGAGAAGTTGGAAAATATAGCAAATTCCGTCGGTAACAGCAGACAGCAGATCATTTATGCACACGAGTGCATATTTGAGCAAATACGCGGGGCTCCTATCATCCGGTCGTAGATCGCCCACTTGCGGGAGGTTGGAGCGTTCGTGTCCGAAGCGTTCGGTACGGCCCTGAGGCTGCTGGTCGATCTCGATCCCAAGCTCGTCGAGATCGTGCTCTTGAGTCTGAGCGTGAGCCTCACCGCGGTCGCGATCGCCGCGCTGCTGGGTTTCCCCTTGGGCGCCGCCATCGCCGTCGGCCGCTTCCCGGGCCGTCGGACGCTCATCGTTCTCCTGAACGCGCTGATGGGCCTGCCGCCCGTCGTCGTGGGGCTGGTTATCTATCTGCTTCTCTCGCGCGCCGGTCCGCTCGGTTCCTTCGGGATTCTGTTCACGCCGTCGGCGATGGTGATCGCGCAGACGGTGCTGATTCTGCCGATCATCGCGGCGTTGTCGCGCCAGGCGATCGAGGACGCTTGGGGCGAGT
>DATJZY010000068.1 GCA_035577985.1 Candidatus Eisenbacteria bacterium | reverse complement strand
AGTCCGTGCTCACCTATCACGTCGTCGGCAAGCGCATCCCCGCCGTCGCCGCGATCGCTGCAGCGAAGAAAGGGCTGAAGGTGAAGACCGTCCAGGGTGAGTCGATCGCGCTCTCCTTCAAGGGCGGCAAGATCGTCCTCAACGGCACAGCACGTGTCGTGATCCCCGACGTGAAGGCCTCCAACGGAGTCATCCACGCAATCGACGCGGTCCTCATGCCGCCGTCGCTTTCGCAGCCGGCGGCGCCGACGCAGTCGATCGTGCAGATCGCGGCCGGCAACCCGGACTTCTCGACGCTCGTCTCGCTCGTCCAGAAGGCCGGCCTCGTCCAGGCGATCTCGGCCCCCGGTCCGTTCACCGTCTTCGCGCCGACCAACGAGGCGTTCGCGAAGCTGGCCAAGGCGGCGCCTGCGACCTACGCGGCCGTCCTCGCCGACCCCGCGCTGCTCGCGAAGGTGCTCACCTACCACGTCGTCGCCGGCGCCATCAAGAGTGCTCAGGCGATCGCAGTCGCACAGCAGAACGGCACCGTCAAGGCCCTCGAGGGCGAGCCGATCTCGCTCTCGCTGAAGGACGGAAAGCTGACCCTGAACGGCAGCGCCACCGTCGTCACCGCCGACATCCTGGCGACCAACGGCGTGATCCACGTAATCGACACCGTGATCGTCCCGCCCAGCCTGTCGGCCTAGCTCGCCGGCCGGGGACACACTCCCCGTTTCCAAGACGGCATCGGGTCTCGCGTCCACACCCAAACCGGGGCGTGGCTCGAGACCCGATGCCGCTCTCCCGAAGCCCGCGTCCAAACACGGAAGGAGGCCCAAGGCATGGACAACAAGGCGCTTCGGCGCGGCAATGCGTTACTTGCGCTGGTCCACGCGGCGCAGGCGGTCGTGATCCTCGCGCTCTCGACCGACTTCTCGCTTCCCGTCACAGGCGCCTTCATGGAAGGCCCGCCGGGAAGCGGACTGCCGAAGCAGGTCTTGCTCTTCGACCTCCGAATCGGCCCGCTCGTCGGTGCATTCCTCTTGCTCGCAGCGCTCGACCACGCTCTCGTCGCGCTCCCGCCGTGCCGCGCCCGCTACGAGCGAAGTCTCGCGGCGGGCGTCAATCCGTTCCGTTGGCTCGAGTATTCCCTCTCGGCCTCGCTGATGGTCGTCCTGATCGCGATGCTGACCGGCATCGCCGACTACGTCGCGTTGTTCGCGCTCTTCGCGGTCAACGCGGCGATGATCTTCCTCGGCTGGCTGATGGAGCTCCTCAACCCACCTGACCGTGCGCGGACGCGCTGGCTTCCGTTCGTGCTCGGCTGCATCGTGGGCGCCGTCGCGTGGATCGCCATCGCGGTGCAGATCGGCGCCTCGGCGGAGCGTGGACATGCACCGCCGACGTTCGTCTATGCGATCTTCGTCTCGCTCTTCGTTCTGTTCAACAGCTTCGCTGTGAACCAGGCCCTGCAGTACAAGCGGGTCGGGCGCTGGCGCGACTATCGCTACGGCGAGCGCTGGTATCTCTGGCTGAGCCTCGTCGCGAAGAGCCTGCTCGCATGGCAGGTCTTCGCGAACGTGCTCGTGCTCTGAGACCGCTTGCCGCCCGGCAGCCTCTTGGCGACTGTCGCGCGAGTGGAGCTCGGCCTCCGGCGCATCTGTGCCTTTGCCTCACCAACCGGATGTGCCGCGTCCGCCTTTGAACGGGCCGACGACCTCGCTCGTGATCCAGCCACCGTAGAAGCCACCTTCCTGCGCCTCGACAAGCTCTCCGTCGAGCGTGCATTCGTCCATCAGGCCCGGGTAGAACGCAACTGCGTCGCGGATCATCTCGAAACCCGGCGCAGGATCGGCGTACGTCCACGCCGCCCGCTCGACGCGGCGGCCGTCGCCGCCGATCACGTCGAAATACGAAGCAGCGCCCTTCCACTCGCAGAAGCTGCCGCGTCCGCGAGACGGCTCGAGCGAGCCGCGGGCGACGTCCTCGAACGGCACGTAGTAGACCGGCGGATGGCTCGTCTCGAGCGCGCGGTGCGCTCGGATCGTGTCGGCGATCACCGCGCCGCCGAGCACGACGCGCACACGCTTGTTCGACGGCTCGACGCGCGGTGGACGTGGATAGTCCCAGACCGACTCAGGCATCGGGATCGATCATGCCCGACGGGCGGCTGCCTGCCCGCGACCCGACGAAAGCCGCGCTCGCTTCGGCGTGGTCGACGAGCGGGGCTGGATAGCCGAGCCGCGCAAGCGCCTCCGCCCCGAGCGTCCAGGGCTGATGGATTGTCTTCGGCGGAAGCGAGCCGAGCTCGGGGACGTAGCGTCGGACGTAGTCGCCCGAGGGGTCGAAGCGCATCGCTTGGCGCACCGGGTTGAAGACCCGGTTCGGCCGGGTGTCCGTCCCGGTCCCGGCGACCCACTGCCAGTTGCCCGAGTTGCTCGCGACGTCGCCGTCGACGAGCAGCTCGGCGAAGTGGGCGGCGCCGAGACGCCAGTCGAGGCGGAGGTCCTTGACCAGGAAGGACGCGGCGAGAAGCCGCGCTCGGCCGGGCATCCACGCCTCGAGGCGGAGCTGGCGCATCGCCGCGTCGACGATGGGGTATCCGGTGAGGCCGTCGCGCCAGGCGGTGAAGGCTTCCTCGTCCTCGTGCCACTCGTCGCCACGGGGCCGGTAGTCGGCGTACGGGAGGTCCGGTCGTGCGGCCAGGAGCTGGAGATAGAAGTCCCGCCAGCAGAGCTGCCGCAGGAACGCCTCGGCGCCGACACGTGCGGTGAC
>DATJZY010000067.1 GCA_035577985.1 Candidatus Eisenbacteria bacterium | reverse complement strand
CGAGGCACCAACTGCCACCGCTACAGCCACCGAGCCCGCGACGGCGAAGCCGGCGCTCGGCCTAGGTACGGAGTGATCGGATTGACGGACGAGAAAAATGGGCCGCGCAGGAGTCGAACCTGCGACCCGCTGATTAAGAGTCAGCTGCTCTGCCAACTGAGCTAGCGGCCCGCGGGGTGGGAGCGTCTCATGGCGCCCCACCGATCAAATGGGGTGGGTGAAGGGATTTGAACCCTCGACCCTCGGATCCACAATCCGATGCTCTGCCTACTGAGCTACACCCACCAGTGTCTGTCGTCGTTCGTCGTCGCGGAGCGCGCCAGAAGGGATTCGAACCCCTGACCCACGGCTTAGAAGGCCGTTGCTCTATCCACCTGAGCTACTGGCGCATCACCTTCTGAGGTCGGGGCGAGCCGATTCGAACGGCCGACCACCTGCGCCCAAGGCAGGTGCGCTACCAGGCTGCGCTACGCCCCGCTGAACCTCCCTTTTCTTAGCATGGGTAAGGCTGGACCCCCTAACACGGCCCCTATGGGGACGCAATGTTGAGCTTCGTCCCGAGCGCGCGGATCGCGCGCGCTCGGTGGCTGATGCGCGCCTTGTCTTCCGCCGTCGCGTCGCCGATCGTGCGACCGAGCTCCGACGAGATGAAGATCGGGTCGTAGCCGAAGCCCGTGGTCCCGCTCGGCGCGAGCGCGACGCGCCCTTCGCACGTGCCCTCGGCCGACACCACGCGCCCGTCCGGAAACGCCAGCACGACGACGGCGCGAAAACGCGCGCCGCGACGCTCGGGCGGTACATCGGCGAGCCCACGAAGGAGCTTCTCGATCCGTTCGGCCGCCGACGCCCCGTACCGGCTCGACCGCAGGCCCGGCTCACCGCCGAGGGCGTCGACCTCGATGCCTGAATCGTCGGCGAGTGCGGGCAGCCCCGTGGCGTCGCGCACGGCGACGGCCTTCAACGCGGCGTTCGCGAGGTACGTCTCGCCGGTCTCCTCGGGCAGGACCACGCCCGGGAAGTCGGCGAGGGAGAGGACCTCGATCGGACCCCACTCGGCGACGAGCGCCGCCAGCTCCCCCACCTTCCCGGCGTTGGACGTCGCCAGCACCAGGCGCGGCGGGATCATCGACGCGGCAGCGTGATGCCGGCCTCGCGCAGCGTGTCGCGTTGGATCGCGCCCAGGCGCTCGATGCCCGTATTCGCGAGCGCGAGCAGCTTGTCGAGCTGCGCGCGCGTGAAGGCCTTCCCCTCCGCCGTGCCCTGCACCTCGACGAAGCGGCCGCTGCCGGTCATGACGACGTTGAAGTCGACCTCCGCGCGGTGGTCCTCCTCGTAGCAGAGGTCGAGCAGCGCCCTGCCGCCGACGATGCCGACGCTCACCGCGGCCACGCTGCCGGTGAGCGGCATCTTGTCGATCAGCCGATCCTTGCGCAGGCGGTTGAGCGCCAGCACGAGCGCCACGTAGCCGCCCGTGATCGACGCCGTGCGCGTGCCGGCGTCGGCGTTCAGCACGTCGCAGTCGATCAGGATCGAGCGCTCGCCGAGCGCGTCCATGTCGACCACGGCGCGGAGGCTCCGCCCCACGAGCCGCTGGATCTCCTGCGAGCGCCCGCCCGGGCCGCGCCGCTCGCGCTCGACGCGCTCGGGCGAGCTGCGCGGCAGCATCGCGTACTCGGCCGTGACCCAGCCCTTGCCCTGGCCGCGCATGAAGGGCGGCACCGAGTCCTGGACCGTGGCCGTGCACACCACGCGCGTCTCCCCGGTCTCGATGAGGACCGATCCCTCGGCCGCGGGCATGAACCCCGGGGTCATCCGAACCGGCCGAAGTTCCGTCGCTTTTCTGCCGTCGGCGCGACCCTTTTGACGCTTGCGCTCAACCATTTCGAGCCCCCGACCGATATAGCAACTGACGCGTGACAAACATGACGGGTGCCGTCCATAGCACGACGCCCGGGTGGATGGGGAAGAGGCGACGCACGTGACGACCAATCAGCCAGAAGCTGCTCCGCTGCTCATCGGCGAGCACGCCCTGATCCAGAAAATCAGCCTGCTCGTCCGGAAGGTCGCCCCGACCGACGCGACCATCCTCATCATGGGGGAGAGCGGGACCGGCAAGGAGCTCGTGGCGCGCGCGGTGCACGCGCTCAGCCAGCGCGGCGACCGGCCGTTCATCCCGGTCAACTGCGGCGCCATCCCGGCCGAGCTGCTCGAGTCCGAGATGTTCGGCCACGAGCGCGGCGCGTTCACCGGCGCGATCGGGCAGCGCGCCGGCATGTTCCAGCTCGCCAACGGCGGCACGATCTTCCTGGACGAGGTGGGCGAGATGAGCCCCACGCTCCAGGTGAAGCTCCTGCGCGTGCTGCAGGATCGCGAGGTGCGCCCCGTCGGCGGCGACCGGCCGCTCAAGGTCGACGTGCGCGTGCTCGCGGCGTCGAACAAGGACCTCGCCGCCGAGGTGGAGGCGGGACGCTTCCGCGAGGACCTCTTCTACCGCCTGCAGGTGATCCCGATCGTGATGCCGCCCTTGCGCGAGCGCCGCTCGGACATCCCGTTGCTCGTCCGCCACTTCCTCGAGAAGCACAACCGCAAGCGTGCGGGGCGTGCCTGCACCATCACCGAAGAGGCGATGGTGCACCTGTGGGAGTACGACTGGCCGGGCAACGTGCGCGAGCTCGAGAACCTGCTCGAGCGCCTCGTGATCCTCTCCGAGGACGGCACGATCGGCCTGCAACAGCTCCCGGCCCAGATCCGCTCCCTCATCTCCGAGAAGAAGATCCCGCGCCCGACGCTCGGCGAGCACGGCCTCGACCTCAATACCGCCGTCGAGGAGTTCGAGAACCGTCTCATCGAGGAGGCGCTCCGCCGCACCAAGGGCAACAAGCAAGCCGCAGCGCGTCTGCTCGGGCTGAAGCGCACGACGCTGGTCGCGAAATTGCGACGGCGGCGCGGGCCCGACTCAACACCCGATCCCGAGCTCGATAACGACACCGACGTAGAGACCGAAGCGTCTGAATCCGAGGCGACCGAATGACGACTCCCCAGAGCCCCCATCTCGTCCTCATCGTCGACGACGACCCGACCACCTGCGCGCTCACCGCGACGATCCTCGAGCGCGAGGGCTACCGCACGCGCTCGTGCTCGAGCGGCCGCGACGCCCTGGCGGCGGTCGAAAAAGAACCGGTGGCGCTCGTCCTCCTGGACGTCATCATGCCGGGTATGGACGGCTTCGAAGTCTGCGCCCGCCTGCGCGAGACCGAGAAGGGGAAGCGCCTGCCGGTGATCCTGCTCACCGGCCGCGACGACGTCGACACGCGCCTCGAGGGCATGCAGTCCGGCGTCAGCGAGTTCCTCGCCAAGCCGGTGACCCGACACGAGCTCCTCGCCCGCGTGCGCGCGCAGCTCCACATCGTCGACCTCACCCGTCAGCTCGAGACCGTCGAAGACAACCTGAAGCAACGCACCGGCGCCCCAGCGCCCGCTACCCGCTAGGACCCACATCCAACCATCCCTCTAGGACGTACGAGGAGAGAGGACTCCGATGGCCAAGGACGACGACGTACTGATCCAGCTCGCGACCCGTATCCCGAAGACACTGCATCGGGAGATCAAGCTCCATTGCGTGTCGCTCGGGATCTCGGTGATGGAGTTCGTGGCGGACGCGCTCGAGGACAAGCTGCGCCGACCGCAGGCCGCGAAGAAGCGCGCGTCCGCTCGCTAGTCCGCCACGCGCTCTCCGCGCTCGTGCTTGCGCGCGCGGCGAGCCCCCTGCTACGCGAGGTTCCCCATGGACCTCGCCGCCATCGTCGCCGAGCTGAAGCGGTCGCCCGACACGTTCGGGCCGTTCGTCCGCCAGCAGGCCGCGGCGATCCCCGACCAGGTCGCGCTCAAGTTCGAGACCGAGCGCGTCACCTACGGCGAGTACGACGCCCTGGTGAACCGCCTCGCCTGGGTGCTGCGCCGCGACGGCGTCACTGCGGGCACACCGGTCGCGATCCTCGCCCCGAACAGCCCCCTCTTCCTCGGCGCCATCGGCGCCGTCGCGAAGCTCGGCGCGATCGGCGCGCTCATCAACACGCACGTGACCGGCGCGGGACTGACGCACGTGCTCGCCGCCTCCGGCGCCACCGTCGGTATCTGTGATGCGTCCGCGCTGCCCGCTCTCGCCGAGGTCGCAGGCACGCATCCGGTGCGCTTCCGGGTCGACGCCCCGGGCGGCACGTCGTTGCCATGCGGCGTCCGGCTTCTCGGCGACGCCGGTGCGCCCGACCCGGCGCCCGAGCCCGACATCCCCGACGTCCGCGGCGGCGACGTGTTCCTCTACATCTATACGTCGGGCACGACGGGCTACCCGAAGCCCGCGATCGTGCGGCACCTCCGCTTCACCATGGGCGGCGTCTCGCTGTCCCAGCTCCTCGGCATCGAGCCCGGCGAGACCATCTACGCGCCGCTGCCGCTCTACCACGGCGAGAGCCTGTTCGTCGGCTTCTCGCCCGCGTTCCGGGCGGGTGGGTCGTTCGCCTCGCGGCGCGCCTTCAGCGCGCATGCGTTCCTGAACGACGTGCGGCGCCACGAGGCGGTCGCGTTCGTCTACGTGGGCGAGCTGTGCCGGTATCTGCTGCGGCTGCCGCCCTCGCCGCACGACCGCGACCATCGCCTGCGCGTCGCCGCGGGCGCCGGCCTCCGTCCCGACATCTGGACCGCGTTCAAGGAGCGGTTCGGGCTCGCGCGCATCATCGAGATGTACGGGGCGACCGAAGGCAACGTCGCGCTCCAGAACCTCGACAACCGTCCGGGGTCGGTCGGCAAGCCGCACCCCATGCTCGAGGATCAGGTGGAGCTCGCGTGCATCGACCTCGCGACGGGCGGGCTCGTCCGCGGCGCCGACGGACTCGGGGTGCGCTGCCCGCCGGGCGAGGCCGGCGAGCTCCTCGGCAAGGTCGGCCTGGCGGGCGCGATGGAGTACGACGGCTACACCGACCGCGAGGCGACCGAGCGGAAGCTCGTCCGCAACCTCTTCGTCGAAGGCGACGCGTGGTTTCGCAGCGGCGACCTGCTGCGGCGCGACGCCGAGGGCTACTACTACTTCGTCGATCGCCTGGGCGACACGTTTCGCTGGAAGGGCGAGAACGTCGCCACCATGGAGGTCGCCGATCGCCTCAACTCCGCGCCCGGCGTGAGCGAGGCCAACGTCGTGGGCGTCACGATCCCGGGCGAGGACGGGCGGGCCGGCATGGCCGCGATCGTGCTCCGACCCGGCGCCGCATTCGACCCATCGGCCTTCTACGCACACGCCGAGAAGGAGCTGCCCCGCTACGCGCGCCCCGCCTTCGTCCGCGTCGTGCCGGCGATGGACGTGACCGGGACGTTGAAGCAGCGAAAGCACACGTTCGCCTCCGAGGGCTACGACCCCAAGGCGGTCACCGATCCGCTCTTCGTACGCGACGACGACGCACGCAGCTACGTGCCGCTCACCGCCGAGCGCTATGCCGCGGTCACGAGCGGGCAGCTTCGGCTGTGAGCCGCGCCGCTTCCTCGCGCAGGAGTGCCTTGTCGACCTTGCCGCTGCCCTTCTGCGGCAGCTCGTCCTCGCGCCGGATCCACACGACGCGCGGCACCTTGTAGCTCGCGAGCCGCTCGCGCGCGTGGGCGACGAGCGCATCCGGCGTCGCCGGCGCCTTCAGCACGACGAACGCCGCCACGCTCTCGCCGCGCGCCGCATCGGGGACACCCACCGCGTGCGCGGCCGCGACCGCCGGGTGCGACATCAACACCGCTTCCACTTCGGCCGCGGCGACGTTCGCGCCGCCCGACTTGATGACGTCGCGCAGGCGTCCGATGAAGTGCAGCGCGCCGCGCTCGTCGATGCGACCGAGATCGCCGGTGTGGAAGAACCCGTCCGCGTCGAAGCACGCCGAGCGCTCGTGCTTGTGGTAGCCCGACATCATCGTGGGGCCGCGCACGCAGATCTCGCCCTCGGCGCCGGCCGGCAGCGGCGCGCCGCTCGAGGGGTCGGCGATGCGGAGCTCGCGACTTCCGACCGCGGGGCCGTGGCTCGACACGCGACGCTCCTGCGGCGCGTCCCACGGCCAGGCCGAGCACAGCGGCGGCGTCTCCGTCATCCCGAACGAGCTCGTCGCATGGTGCTCGGCCGGGTAGATCTGCGCTGCCCACTTCGTGTTGGCGCCGACGCCCTTGCGCAGGTGCAACGTCGCGGCGCCGAAGCGCGGGTGGGCGATCAGCGCCTCCGCCTGGTGCGGCCACGCGAAGAAGACCGAGACGCGCTCGCGTTCGAGCAGCCCCAGCGTCTCCCCGGCGTCGAACACCTCCTGCAGCACGACGGCGCCGCCCGCCGCGAGCGTCGTGAGGCCGACGGCGACGAGGCCGCCGGCGAAGAAGAACGGGAGGTAGCCCCACGTGCGGTCGTCGGGCTCGATGCCGAGGACGCGAACGTTCTCCTGCGCCGCCAGCGCGAGCGCGCGCTGCGTGTGCACGGCACCCTTCGGCTCCGCGGTCGACCCCGACGTGAAGAGGATCGTCGCCGGATCGTCGGGCGCGGCGGCGGATTCCGCGCCGGCGGGCGGCGGCCTCGTGATCGGGCCCAGGTCGATCGCCGCGTTCCCGCGTGGCGTATCGAGCCACACGACCTCGCGCAGCGCGAGCGGCGTGCCGGCGGCGCTCAAGGTCCACGTGTAGTCGTGCCGCAGGAACGTCTGCGCGGAGACGAGGAGCTCGACGTCGGCGAGCTCGAGCGCGTGGCGCAGCTCGCGCGGCCGGTACAGGGTCGAGATCGGCACCAGGACGCCGCCGCGCTCCCAGACGCCGAAGGCGATTGCGAGCCACTCGGGCCAGTTGGGGGCGAGCAGCCCCACGTGCGTCCCCTTCTCCACCCCGAGCGCCCCGAGCCCGGCGGCGATGGCGTGCGCCTGCGTGCCCAGCTCGGCGTAGGTCACGCGACGGCGGGCCGAAATGAGGGCTTCGCGTTCGCCGAAGCGCGCCACGCTCGCCGCGAGAAGCGCGGACAGCGTCGCGATGTCGCTCACGGCGTCCCTTGCGGCTCCCCGGGCCAGCGCGGATAGGGTCGCGCGCGCTCGAACGCCTGCGCGACCCGCAGCAGCAGTCGCTCCTCGCCCCGCTCGGCGACGATCTGCACGCCGATCGGAAGGCCGTCGTCGCCGAGACCCGCCGGCAGCGAGATCGCCGGATGGCCGGTCATGTTGAAGGGATACGTGAACGCGACGGCGTGGATGGGCGAGGCGAGCTTGTGGCCGTCGATCACGTCGGGCATGGGACCGCCGGCCGGGAACGCCGTCGTGGCGCACGTGGGCGTCACGAGCAGGTCGTAGCGCGCGAAGAGGTCCGCCACCTCCTCGTTCAGGCGGTAGCGCTCCTGCTGGAAGCGCGCGACGTCGGCGGCGCCGAGGCGCGCGCCCAGCTCGACGCCCTTCAAGAACCCCCGCCCGAACTCGTCGCGCTGGCCGTCGATCATCGACGCGAGCCGGCCGTTGGTCTGGAAGGCGTTGAGGAGACCCCACCCCATCCCGACGTCGGTCAGACGAACCGTCGGCTGATCCACCTCGACGTCGAGCGCGCGGCCGAGCGCACCCGCCGCTTCGGCGACCACACGGCGAACGTCGGGCGCCACGTGCCCGTACCCGAGGCTCGCGAGATGGGCGACGCGCAGGCGGCGCGGCGTCTCGTCGAGCCCGTCGGCGAACCGGTAGCCGGGGTGCTGGAGCGAGTCGGGATCGTACGGATCGTAACCCACCACCGCGTCGAGCCAGATGGCCGCGTCGCGCACCGTACGCGTGAGTGGGCCGCGCGAAACGGTGTCGAGCCAGTCGCGGAACTCGAAGCGGCCGCGCGGAACGCGCCCGAACGTCGCCTTCAGTCCGACGAGCCCCGTGTACGACGCGGGAATGCGGATCGAGCCGCCGCCGTCGCCGCCGGTCGCGCACGGGACGATGCCGGCCGCGACCGCCGCCGACGAGCCGCCGCTCGACCCGCCCGGCGTCCGCGCGAGGTTCCAGGGATTCCGCGTGACGCCGAAGAGCCGGTTCTTCGTGAATGCCGTCGATCCGAACTCCGGCAGGTTCGTCTTTCCGAGCGGGATCGCTCCCGCCCGCCGCGCGCGCGCCACCTGCGTCGAATCGTGTTCCACCATCCCGCCACGATACGGCACCGATCCGTACGTGGTCGGGAAGCCGGCCAGGTCCTCCTCGTCCTTCACGCCGAACGGTACGCCCGCGAGCGGCCCCGGATCTTCCCCGCGCGCGATCCGCGCTTCGAGCGCCTTCGCATCCTCGAGCGCCGCCTCGGCTCGCAGGGCCACGAAAGCGTTGAGGATGGGATTCAACCGCTCGACGCGTTCGAGCGTTCCCCGCATCACCTCGACCGGCGACACCTCCCGCCGCCGGACCGCGTCCGCGATCACGTGTGCCGGAGCGAAAGCGAGATCGTTCACGTCTCGCACTCTGCCCGAGCGCGTCGCGCCCTGTCCAGCCCGGGGCCGCGCGGGTTGCCCGCGAGGGCGCGGTCGACGTATAGCGCCCGCGATGTTTCGCGGCCTGGCGCTCGCGGCGATCGGCCTCGCGCTCGCCGCGTCTCCCGTCATGGCGAAAAAAGTGCTGCCGCGCATGCGCGGCGTGGTCGAGGGCTACTACGGACACCCGTGGTCCGGCGAGGCGCGCCGCGACGTCATCCGCTTCATGGGCGCCCACGACCTCAACACGTTCGTCTACGGGCCGAAGAACGATCCATACCATCGCGACCGCTGGCGCGAGCCGTACCCGGCGAGCGACCTCGCGGACCTCCGCGCGACGGTGCGGGTCGCCGAGAAGGCGAAGGTGCGCTTCGTGTACGCGCTCTCGCCCGGGATCGACATCTGCTTCACCTGCAAGGACGATTTCACCGCGCTCACGAAGAAGCTCCGGCAGCTCGCGCGCGCCCGCGTGCGCCACTTCGCCCTCTTCTTCGACGACCTCTTCGGCCGCACGATCCATCCCGGCGACGTCGAGGAGTACGGCGGCTCCGACGGCCCGGCCCTCGCGCGTGCGCACGCCAATCTCACCAATCGCGTCGACCGCTGGCTGCGCGCGCACCACCTCCCGGGCCTCGCCTTCATGATCCCGTCCGACTACGAGGGCACCGAGTGCCACCCGTATCACACGGAGCTGGCGGCGAGGCTGCGACGGCGGATGCCCGTCGGCTGGACGGGGCCCGGCGTCTTCTCGACGGCCCTCTCGGGCGCGGAGGCGCGGGCGCGCGCGGCGTGCGTCGGCGATCACCCGGTCGTCCTGTGGGACAACTACCCCGTGAACGACGCCGTCCTCTCGTCGAACCTCCACATGGGCCCGCTCACCGGACGCGACGCCGAGCTCACGCGCGTCGTGCACGGCCATCTCCTGAACCCCATGACGCAGGCGCACGCGAGCCTGGTCGCGCTCGGGACGGCGGGCGCCTACTTCCGCGATCCCTCCGGCTACGATCCCGAGGCCGCGTGGGAGACGACGCTCGCCGAGCTCGATCCGGGCGGCGGGCTCGCGACCTTCGCCGCGCAGACGCGCAGCTCGCCGCTCGACCTGGACGACGCCGCGGCACTCGGCGCCGCCCTCGGCGGCGCCTCCTCCACGTACACGAGCGCCGATTGGGCGGCCGCGATGGATGCGCTCGCCTCCGAGATCGCAACCCAGGCCGCGGCGCCGGCCGCGATGGACGCGAGCCTCGGCGGGAGCCCGCTCGCGAGCGAGATCGCCCCGTGGGTCGCCGAGCTCGCCGCCCACACGAGCAGTGCGACCGCCGCGATCGACCTGCTCCGCTCGATGAAGCCCGCGTTCCAGACGCTCGCCACGAAGCTCGCCGGCGGCATGCTGCACGTGACCGGCGTCGCCGTCGGTCCCGACGACGCGAAGGTGGCGGCCCTCGGCCCGACCTTCGCCACGCCACCGCCCGTGCGCGGGTTCGCCGATTTCGGCGATCTGGTCCGGTGCATGGGCGGCCCCGGCGCGCTCATCAGCGCCGACATCAACTTCTGCCCCCAGTACGGCCTCAACGTCCACGGCAAGTCGCTCTACGTCTACCCGCGCACCTCGCGCGACCTCGAAGTCGTCACCGGCCGCAACGTCCACGAGCACCTGCTCGCCTTCGTCGCGGAGC
Organism: Candidatus Eisenbacteria bacterium; assembly: GCA_035577985.1. Lineage (NCBI taxonomy): Bacteria > Candidatus Eiseniibacteriota > Candidatus Eiseniibacteriota bacterium. Next base: position 2,613 of record DATJZY010000067.1, on the reverse strand, counting down.
GCTACGCCGACTACCTCGCGCGCCAATCCCCAGGCTCGACCACCCTGACGCTGACGCTGGAAGGCACCCCGGTCACCCTCGGCACCAACGGCGCCTTCGACGTATCCATCCCAACCCCACCGAGCGGCCGCGCACGTCTGGTCGTCTCGACCGCCGCCGGCGACACGACCGCCGCGGACGTCCCGTAAGCGCGAGCGAAGCGTCGCGAGGTCGGGGGCGAAGCGGAGGCGCCTGCGTAGCGGCGCGACGAAATGCGAGACCGTGACGCGCCGAATGTCTTCTCGCGCGGCGGAGCCGAAGCCGAAGCTTCGCCCCCGATCTCGCGCCCCCGACGCCCCGCGGCGCAACTTACGGCGTAAGCCCGCCGGACGAGAACGTGTACCCGGTCGGGGGGTTCGGCCCCGACGTGCGCCGGATGCCGAACCCGAAGACCTCGATCCCCGTCCGATCCCCGACCACCAGCGTTCCCAGCACCTCGCTGTTGATCGTCGTCGACACGTTGCACGCACCGTCCACCACGATGCAGCACGCCGTGGGGCTCGAGCCCTGGAACGGAAGATCGGCCGTCGTGCACGGGCCCTGCGCGCAGCGGTGCGTGGTCGCGCGCACGAGGATCAGACCGCAGAGGGTCTGGCCCTCGCAGCCGGAGTTGATCCCCCGCAGGGTGATGTCGATCTTGAAGTCGCCGTTCGGCCGTGCCCTGCCCGACGCCTTGCCGTAGCCCGCGAGCAGGCTCCCGTTCACGAATCCGCACAGGGGATCGCTCCGCACGGCGGGATAGCAGGCGGGCAACGCCGGAACGCCCATGGTCGTCGTGTTCGGCGCGGTGCACTGCTGGTAGGCCGTGACGAGCGGCGCCTTCAGCGTCTTCGCGCGCTTCGGCTCGTCGTGGAACGCACCCGCCACTCCACCGAGGACGAGCACGCCCGCCACGGCCGTGAGGCACGGACGGGAAGCGCGGAGCGCGGCGGAAATCACGATCGGGCCTCCAGATCTCGAGCAGACGACAACGTAGTGTCCCTCGGGAGGCGTACTTCGGCGCCGGTTGAGCTGTCAAGGTAAAATGAGGCGCCTCACGCGGTCGCGCCGCCGTCGACGGGGAGTGCGACGCCGGTGACGTACGAGGCGTCGTCCGAGGCGAGAAACGCCGCGACGGCGGCGATCTCCGCCGGTCGCGCGATGCGGCGAAGGGGCACCTGCTTTGCGACCTGCGCCGCGTCGATGCCCGCGACGCCCAGGAACCCCCGCAGGAGCGCCGTGTCGACCCCGCCCGGGCAGAGGCAGTTCACCCGCACGCCATGCGGGCCGTACTCGCGCGCGAGCGACCGCGTGAGGGCGACGACGCCGGCCTTCGACGCGCAATAGGCTTCGTTCATCGCCTGCCCCTCGAGGGCCGATTGCGACGCCGTGTTGAGGATGACGCCGCCGCCGGAGCGCAGGTGCGGCAGCGCGATCTGACAGGCGCGATACACGGCGCGCAGGTTCACCGCCTGCGTGCGATCCCAGTCGGCGGGCGCGAGCCGATCGAACGGCACGTAGGTACCGACGCCCGCGTTGTTGAAGAGCACGTCGAGGCGGCCGAAGCGCTCCACGGCAGTGCGCACGAGCGCCTCGAGATCCGCGTCGCGCGTGACGTCGGTGCGAACGAACACGGCGCGGCCGCCCGTGCGCTCGATCTCGCCCGCGAGCGCGGCCCCACCGTCGTCGACGTCGGCGCCGACGACGATCGCCCCCTCGTCCGCGAACCGCTCCATCGATGCCCGGCCGATGCCGGCCGCGGCACCGGTGATAATCGCCACGCGTCCCTCGAGTCGTCGCATGCACATCGCTTCGCGCGCGGCCCGGCCACCTGTCAATGCGTCGCCCGGATGCTATGAGCCGCGCATGCACGCCAAGTTCACGGCCCTCACCCCGGAGCTCTATGAGTACCTCCTCGCGCACAACCCGGCCCAGGACCAGGTGCTGCGCGATCTCGCCGCCGAGACCGCCGCCCTCGGACCGATCAGCATGATGCAGGTCGCCGTCGAGCAGGGCGCATTCCTCACCTGGCTGGTGCGCCTGCTGGGCGTGCGGTTCGCAGTCGAGATCGGCACCTTCACGGGCTACAGCGCGATCTCGATCGCGCGCGGGCTGCCGCCGGGTGGGCGGCTGCTCTGTTGCGACGTGAACGAGGAGTGGACGGGCATCGCCCGCCGCTACTGGCAGCGCGCCGGGCTCACCGATCGGATCGAGCTGCGCATCGCACCGGCGCTCGAGACGCTGGCGGCGCTGCCGGCGAGCCCCCAGGTCGATCTCGTCTTCATCGACGCGGACAAGCCGAACTACCGCAACTACTACGAGGCGCTCCTGCCCCGGCTGCGGCAGGGCGGCGTGGTCGTGTTCGACAACGTCCTGTGGGGCGGGTCGGTCGCTGACCCCGAGAAGTCGGACGAGTCGACGACGGCGATCCGCGCGCTCAACGACTTCGTGGCGAGCGACGAGCGGGTCGAGGCCGTGATGCTGCCGATCGCGGACGGGATCACGCTCGTGCGGAAGAAGTAGACGCGCGGACCGGTCGGGGCGCGAGGTCGGGGGGCGACGCTTCGGCTTCGGCTCCGCCGCGCGGGAAGACAT
>DATJZY010000066.1 GCA_035577985.1 Candidatus Eisenbacteria bacterium | reverse complement strand
GGCCGGTAGATCGCCCCGAGGACCACCAGCGCCGCGACGGCGACCGCGAACATGAAGGCGACTTGCGCGGACGAGATGGCGAGCAAGTCGCCGAACAGCACGCTCGTCGCCTCGCCCGACAGGCGGGTCGACAGGCTGAGGAAGAGGTTGCCCAGTCCCATCGTGAACGCGAGCACGGTGCCGATCGCCACGTCCCGAGCGCGGAGGCGATCGCCCAGGAGCCCCATCGCGATGCCTGCCCCCGTCGTGAGCGTGACGAGCCCGGCGAAGACGTTGGCGTTGACGAGCACGGCCCCCGTCGCCCCGGCGAACCCGACGTGGGCCAGCGCGTGCCCTGCAAACGCCAGCCGGCGAAGGACGACGAAGTAGCCCATCGCGCCCGCGGTCACGCCCACGATCGTTCCCGCCGCGAACGCATGGCGCATGAAGTCGTAGTCGAAGAGCGCCGACCAGGACTGCATCGCCTCACGCGACCCGCACGAATCGATCGCCCCCGGCCGCCTGGAGCACCTGCACCGGGGTCCCGTACAGCGCCGAGAGCGTCCCCGGGGTGACCACGGCCTCGACCGCGCCGCAGCGCGGACGTCCGTCAAGGATGTAGACGACGCGATGCAGGATCGGCAGGAGCGGATTCAGATCGTGCGTGACCACGAGCGTGGTCACCTTGCGCTTCCGGTTGATGTCGGCGACGACGCCGACGACTTCGCCCTGGCTTCGCAGATCCAGGCTCGCCAGCGGCTCGTCCAGCAGCAGGATGGCGACGCCCTCGCAAAGGGCCTGGGCGATGAACAGCCGCTGCTGCTGGCCGCCGGACAGGCGCTCGACCGGCTCGTCGGCGAACTCGGTCGCGCCGACGGCCTCGAGCGCCCGCTCGACTCGCTCAGCCTCGTCGGGCTTGAGCTTGCCGAATCCCCAGCGATGTCCGTTCGTGCCCAGGACCACCAGATCGCGTCCGCGCAAGGCGACGCCGGCGCCGAGGTCCCGGCGCTGGGGCACGAGTCCGATCGATCGGTTTCCGCGGCGAGGTGGCGACCCGAGGACGGCGACGCGGCCCGCGCTCGGGGCGATCTGTCCGAGGATCAGTCGCAGCAGCGTCGACTTGCCGGATCCGTTGGCGCCGATCACGGCCACGACCTCGCCGGGCTCGATGCGAAAGCTCGCCTCGGCCCAGATCCGGCGACCGCCGAGGGTGACGGTCACCGCGTCGAGCACGATCGCCGGGGCGGCGTCGGTCACGTTACCGCGCGCCTCCGCCGAGGGCGAGGCGCACGGCCTCGAGCTGCCTGACCTGCCACGCTTGAAAGGTTGCCGTCGGCGGCACGAGCGTTTCCGAGATGCCGACGACGGGAACGCCAGCGGCCCGCGCTCGCTCCTGGAGTTCCCGCGTCAGGTTCGTCACCGTCTGGGCGTTGTAGACGAGCACACGGATCTGCCGTTGCTCGATCTGGGTGTGGAACGCGATCATGTCGGCCACGCTCGGCTGCGCCCCCTCGGCCACCGCGGCCATGAACTTCGGCGGCGTGACGAGCGCCAACCCGGTGGCCCGCGCCATGTAAACGAAGATGGACTCGGTGGCGCCGATCGGCGTCCCCGCGAAGCCCCGACGGATGGTCTCGATCGCGGACCGATACGGCCGCAGGCTCTCTGCGAACCCGCGGGCCTGCGCGCCGAAGTACGCCGCCGCGGCGGGGCGCAGGCGCTCGAACGCCTCCGTCAGTGCCTCCGCGACACGGTCGATGTACTGTGGGTCGTACCAGACGTGGGGATTATCGCCCGCCTTGAGCCCCACCACGTCACCCGCCGTGACGACGATCGGTTTCCGGCGCAGCGTCGCGACGATCTTGCGGGAGAAGTCGTCGTACCCGAGCCCGTTGTCGACGACGAGCTCCGCCCGCTGATACGCGCGCGCCACCGCGATGTCGGTCTGAAACTCGTGCGGATCGGTGTTCGGGTTGCTGATGATGCTCGTGACCTCGGCGCACCGTCCGCCGAGCTGCTGCGCGATGCTGCCGTACTGATTCGCCGCCGCCACGAGGGCGATCCGCGCGACCGGGCACGGTGGCGCCGGTGACGGATCCTGCGCCGCCGCGCGGGTGCGCGCACCGACCGCCGCGGCCACCGAGCCGGCGAGTATCGCCCGGCGCGTCAGCATTCGAGGCGACGACCCGCCGCGGTTCCACCCCCATGCGCCGCCGGGTCATACGCGATCAACCGTGTGGAGTTGACGACGACGAGCAGTGTGCTGAGGTTGTGCAGGGCGGCGGCCAGCAAGGGATTGAGCAGACCCGCGGCGCCGATGAGCAGGCCGCCGGCATTGACGCCGAGGGCAATCGCGTAGTTCTGACGCACGATGCGTATCGTGCGTTGGCTCAGACGGACGACGGTCGCCACGTGGCGGATGTCGTCGGACGCCAGCGCGATGTCGGCCGCCTCGATCGCCACGTCGGATCCCGCCGTGCCCATGGCGATGCCGACGTCGGCGAGGGCAAGGGCGGGCGCGTCGTTGATGCCGTCGCCCACCATGGCGACGCGCGCGCCGCCCTGGCGCAGATCGCGAATCGCGTCGTACTTCTCCTCGGGCAGCACTTGCGAGCGCCACTCGTCGATGCCGACCGCCTCCGCCACGGAGCGGGCGGCCGCCTCCCCATCCCCGGTGAGCAGGAGCAACCGTGCGACGCCGGCACGCCGGAGCTCGTCGAGCGCCGTCCGCGCGTCGGGCCGGACCTTGTCGCGCACCCCGATGAGCCCGATGACCTGGTTCTGGTGGGCCACGTACATGACGGTCTCGGGCGCGGTGGCGAGCCGCTCGTACAAGCGCTCCACCTGGTCGGGCACCACGACGCTGAAGTCGGTGAGGAGCTTTCGGCTTCCCACGAGGACGCAGTTGTTCTCCCAGTCGGCGTGCACGCCGCGGCCCACGAGGATCTCGCACTCGTCGTGCGACGGAATCGCCACGGCGCGGTTCCGCGCATGGTCCAGCACGGCGAGGGCAAGCGGATGCTGGGAGTGCAGCTCCACGTTCGCGGCAAGCCCGAGCACCTGTGCCGCGGAGTAGTCACGCGCGAGGGACAGCACGCGCTCCACGCGCGGCAGGCCCTCGGTCAGCGTACCGGTCTTGTCGAAGACCACCACGTCGAGGGCCGCGGCCGACTCGAGGTGCGTGCCGCCCTTGATCAGGACGCCGCGTCGGGCGCCGTTGCCGACGGCGGCACTGACGGCGGTCGGCGTGGCGAGCCCTGCCGCACACGGGCAGGCGATGAGCAACATCGTCAGGGCGCGGCGCGCGTCCCCGGTCACACCATAGACGAGCCCTGCCAAGACGAAGGATGCAGGCACGAACCGCGCCGCGAACCGCTCTCCCACGGTCTGGATGCGAGGCCGCAGCTCTTCCGCCTCCTCCACCCGCTTGATCAGGCGACCCACGGCCGTGTCGGCGCCGACCCGTTCACACCTGACGCGCAGCGCGCCGGCCAGGAGGACCGTTCCCGCGTAGACGGGATCGCCCGCGTTCAGGGTGACGGGCATGCTCTCGCCCGTGATGGGGGCCTGATTCACGGTGCCTGACCCGAGCTCGACGCGCCCGTCCACCGGGATGCGCTCGCCGCCGTGGACGGCGACCAGGTCCCCGGGCGCGATCGCCGCGATCGGTCCGCGGACTTCGCTGCCGTTCACGACGATCCACGCGTCGTCCGGACCCGTCTCCAGCAGCGCGCGGATCGCCCGTCGCGTCCGGCGCAACGTGAGCGCCTGCAGATACTCGCCGAGGTTGAGGAGCCAGACCACGGTGAGGCCGGTGACGCTCTCGCGAAGGGCCAGGCTGGCGATCGTCGCGGCGCTGACGAGCGTGTCCGTAGTGGGAGAGCGACGGGCGCGGATCGAGGAGATGGCGCCGCGGAGATAGGGATAGCTGGTGACGATCGTAGAGAGGGCAGTGATGGCAAAGAGCAACGGACTGCTCACGACCGGGCCGACACCCAGCAGTAGGCGCTTGCCGAGGAGTCCCGCGAGGACGCCCCCGCCGAGCACGAGGTTCTTGACGTGATGACGCAGGCTGTCGTCGTGATCGTGGTCATGGTGGTCGTGGCCGACGCCGGCAACCGCGCGCGGCGGGACGACCTGCGTGGGATGGCGGCGCTTCAGCGGCGCTCGCCGCAGGTCTCGGCGAAGACGACGCGCCACGTCCTCGGCGGTGAGCGGGGCCTGGTATCGGACGAGGAGCCTGCCGGTGCTGGGCGTGGCGCGCACTTCGATCACGCCTGGGTACTCCGCGAGGGCGGCCTCCACTGCGGCAGCTCTTCCGGGCGAGCGGAGCGCGGCCGCTTCCCAGCGCATCCGCCCCGCGATGGCCGAGCGGAGGCGCGGAATCACGACCTCCGCGACCGACGCGGCCGGCCGTCCCCGCGCCCGGGGCCGGTTGCCCGAGCCGCACCCTCGGCCTCCGTCTCCCGGTCGCGGTCGAGCTCGGCCCGGACCTCGGCGGTCAGATCCTCGACGTCCTGGACGACGCTATCGCTGACGCGCTTGATG
>DATJZY010000065.1 GCA_035577985.1 Candidatus Eisenbacteria bacterium | reverse complement strand
CGCGCAGACGCCATGCGTGCGAGCCCCGCGGCCGCCAGGACGAGCAGCAGCGGCACGATCGTGATGCGATAGCGCATCTTGCCGATGAACAACGCGTAGCCGAGCCCGAAGGCCAGCATCACGCTCGCGAGCAGCACGGCCTCCGCGCGCCGGCGGCGCCACAGCGTCAAGAGACCGATCGCGCCGAGCCCGAGCTCGGCCGCGGACGCGGCGGCGCTCACGCGATCGCGCAGGCCGGCGGGAAACGACGGCTCGACGGGCAGCCGGGGATCGTCGTCGTGCAGGCCGGCGCGCCGTTCGGGGTTGTCGGTCGTGAGGCGCTGGGGGTACAACTCCCAGAAGTGCAGAAACTCGCGCCCGACGTGCGTGGCGAGGAAGAGGGGCCGCTCGCACGCCTGCCGCAGCAGGGCTTCGACGAGCCCGCGGTCCTGTACGTCCGCCCCCGACACGGGCGCGGAGCGGGTGCCGGCGGTGGCGATCGGCGCGAGGGCCCCGTGGAATCGATAGTTGCGATACGTCCACGGAGCGAGTGCGAGGCCGCATCCTGCGATCACGGCCATCGCATGGAGCGCGCGGCGGCGAGGGGGCGCCGCGACGACCGAGGCGATCCACGTGGACACGACGGGCACGACGAGCAACGCCACGGGACGGAGTTGCGCGAGCACGCCGAGCGCGATTCCGACGGCGGCCGAGACGCCGGCGGCGTCGCGCCTCGCCGCGCGGAGCGCGCCCAGGACGATGGCGACCAGCAGCACCGCCGCGATCGCTTCCGGATAGAGGAGGCTTCCCGCGACCACCAGCAGCGGGTCGAGCGCGTAGAGCATGCCGGCGACGAGCGCGGCCCGGCGGTCCAGCAGCCTGGTCGCGAGCACCATCACCAGCACCGCGCCGACACCCGTGACGACGGCCTGCGCGGCACGCACGCCGAGCACACCGCCGGGCGCCAGCCCCTCGAATGCCGCGACCACGATGGGATACGCCGGTACGCTGCGATACTGCGATCCCAGGCCGTTGCCCTCGCGGAGCCGGGTCGCCGCGTCGAAGTAGACGCCCTCGTCGGCGAAGTGGAGCCGATCTCCCAGCAGGGCGGCCGCACCGAGACGCGCGACCAGGGCCGCGACGACGACCGCGAGCGCCGCCCACCCGGCTCGCGTCATGCCGGATGAAGGACCCGCGTGAGCACGGCGTCGATCATCGTCCCAGCCTACAACGCGGCCGACACGCTGCCCAAGTGTCTGCGCGCCCTCGCGCCGTCGATCGGCACGACGACCGACCTCGTCGTCGTCGACGACGGATCCACGGACGCCAGCGCCGCCGTGGCCGAGGCCCTGAACGTGCAGGTGCTGCGCCGGCCGGCGCCCGACGGACCCGCCGCCGCCCGCAACCACGGCGTGCGGCACACCACGGGCGAGGTCCTCGTCTTCGTCGACGCGGACGTCGAGGTGGCTCCCGGCGCCGTGGCGCGGGCACTGGAGACGCTCGCGGCGGCGCCGGAGCTGGCCGGCGTGTTCGGGTCCTACGACGACCGACCGTCGGCGCCGGGGCTCGTGTCGCAGTTCCGCAACCTCCTCCACCACTACGTGCACCAGCACGGCGCCGCCGAGGCGTTCACCTTCTGGGCGGGCTTCGGTGCCCTGCGCCGGGATGCGTTCGTCGCGGCCGGCGGCTTCGACGAGCGCGGGGCCATCAACGCGATCGAGGACGTGGATCTCGGATATCGCCTGCGCGCGTCCGGCTTCCGCCTGCGCCTCGACCGCGACATGCTCTGCACGCACCACAAGCGCTGGACGCTCGCATCCATGGTGCGGGCCGACGTCATCTCGCGTGCCGTGCCGTGGTCGCGTCTCGTGCTCCGAACCGGCGTGGCGCCGCCCGACCTCAACCTCGCGGGGTCGCAGCGCTGGAGCGTCGCGCTCGCGGGCGTCCTCGTCGCGACCCTTCCCCTCCTCGCCTGGCCGGCGGCACGTTTCGTTGCGGCCGCGGCCGGGCTCGGGGTCGTCGCGCTCAACGGGCGGTTCTACGGCTTCCTGCAACGTGCGCGCGGCACCGCGTTCGCCGTCGCGTGCGTGCCGCTCCACCTGCTCCACTTCGCATGCGGTGGCTTCGGCTTTCTCTGGGCGTGGGGAGAATCCCTGCTGCCGCGCAGGACGACACGCGATGCCGTCGCGTGACGGCAGAATGCGAACCGGGGTCGTCATCGGCGCCGGTCCCGCCGGGCTCACCGCGGCGTGGGAGCTCCTGCGCTACGGCGTGCGTCCGATCGTGCTCGAACAGGGCGGCGACGTCGGCGGGCTCGCGCGGACGGCGCAATACAAGGGCTTCCACTTCGACCTCGGGGGTCATCGCTTCTTCACCAAGGTTCCGGAGGTGCAGGCCCTGTGGCGCGAGCTGCTCGGCGACGACCTCCTGCGCCGCCCGCGCCTGTCGCGCATCTACTATCGGGGACGGTTCTTCCGCTATCCGCTGCGACCGCTCAACGCCCTCTTCGGTCTCGGCGGATGGCAGAGCGTGCGGGTCGGCCTCAGCTATCTCAAGTGGCAGGTCTGGCCGCACGACCGCGAGGAGACCTTCGAGGAGTGGGTGACGAACCGCTTCGGACGGCGGCTCTTCCTGCACTTCTTCAAGACGTACACCGAGAAGGTGTGGGGCGTGCCGTGCACGGAGCTGCGTGCGGAATGGGCGGCCCAGCGCATCAAGGATCTGTCGCTGCGCACCGCGCTGGCGAGCATGTTCGTGCGGCCGCGCCGCACGATCACGACGCTGATCGAGGAGTTCGACTACCCGCGGCTCGGGCCGGGCATGATGTGGCGTGCGCTCGCCGATCGGATCGTGGCGCAGGGCGGCGACGTGCGGCTCGGCAGCCGCGTCGTCGCCGTCGACCGCTCGGGCGACACGGTGGGCGGTGTCACCGTCGCCTCGAACGGCGGGGAGACGACGATACCGGCCGACGTCGTCGTGTCGACGATGCCGGTGACCGAGCTGGTCCGGCGCCTGGATCCGCCGGCGCCGGCGGCGGTGCTGAGCGCCGCGGATCAGCTCCGCCACCGCGACTTCCTGACGGTGTGCCTCATCGTCCGGCGCGCGAACGTGTTCCCGGACAATTGGATCTACGTCCACGACCCCGACGTGCAGGTCGGGCGCATCCAGAACTTCAAGAACTGGAGCCCCGACATGGTGCCCGATCCCTCGCGGACCAGCCTCGGCCTCGAGTACTTCTGCAACGAGGGCGACGATCTCTGGACGCGCTCGGACGACGCGCTGGTGGCGCTCGGCGCGCGCGAGCTGGCGCGCATCGGCCTGGTGCACGAAAGCGAGGTGGAGGACGGCTGCGTCGCGCGCGTCCGGCACGCCTACCCGATCTACGACACCGGCTACGCCACGCACCTCGACGTGATCCGGCGCTTCGTCGACGGCCTCGGCCGCCTGCGCACCGCGGGGCGGAACGGCCTCCATCGCTACAACAATCAGGACCACGCCATGGTGACCGGGACGCTCGCCGCACGGAGCCTGGTCGCCGGCGAGCAGTACGATCTGTGGAGCGTCAATACCGATCCCGAGTACCACGAAGAGGTCCACGCCGAGGCCAAGACGCGTCTCTCACCCGCCGCGGCCGGATGGATGGGGTGACGGCGGACGCCGTCCCCCCGCTCCGTCTGGGGCTCGTCGGCTTCGGGCGCCTGGCGCGGAGCTACTACCTGCCCGCGTTGCGCCGGCTGCCCGGCGCACGTGCCGTCGCGGTCGCGGACCCGCTGCCGGCGTCGCGCGCCGAGGCCGCGACCGCGCTGCCGGGCACGGCGGTGTGCGAAGACCTGGAACGTCTCCTCGTGCACGCGCCGGATGCGCTGCTCGTGGCGACGCCTCCGTCGACACACCTGGCGCTCTGGAACGCCGCGCAGGCGGCGGCCCTGCCCGTGTTCCTCGAGAAGCCGTTCGTGCTCGCCGGACAGCTCGGCGCGGCGACCGGCGACGCCGCCGCACGCGCGCGGCTCATGGTGAACTTCAATCGTCACTTCTGGCCCCCGTATCAACGCCTGCGCGCGCTCGTCGCCGCCGGCCGGGTCGGGCGCGTGACGCGCATCGAGTTCGCGCTGCACGTGGACCTACGCGCCTGGTCCGACGTCACGCAGCACCGGCTCTCGCCGAGCGACGGGGGCGTGCTCCACGACCTCGGCAGCCAGGCGCTCGCGCTCGTGCCGTGGCTCGCCGGTGCGGAGCCGGTCGGCGTCGAGACGGCCCTCGCCTCGCGCCGCTGGCCCGACGATCACGTCGTGCTGCGCCTGCGCTTCGCCGACGGCGCCGAGGCCGTCTGTGATCTCGCCTACGACTCGCGCACGTACGAGCGGGTGTCGATCAGCGGAGCCGCGGGGCGCCTCCGTCTCGAGGACCCGAACATGGCCCTCCACGCGGAGCCGCTCCGCAGCGGGCGGTGGCGGGGCCGCCCGCGCGATCTCGCCGTCCTCGCCTACCGGGCGCTGCGGCGCTCGCACTCGATGGCGCGCTACAGCATCCACGCGGCGCTGGCCGCGTTCGTCGCGAGCGTGCGCTCGCGCGGACCGTTCGTTCCCGGCTGGGACGCGGCGGTACGCAACGTCCGTGCCATCGAGACCGCGGTCCGCGCCGCCGGCGCGGGACGCGAGCTGCGTCTGGAGACGTGGTCGTGACGCGGCGCCGGCTCGTCCTGCTCGGGCTCGACGCAGCCGACATCGATCTCGTCGAGGCGCACCGCGGGGCGCTGCCGACGCTGCGACGGGTGCTGGGCGACGCCGCCGTCACCCGCCTCGACTCGACCGCCGGCCTCCTCCCGGGCTCGGTGTGGCCGACCTTCGCGACCGGAGTGCTGCCCGGCGTTCACGGCGTGTACCATCACCTGCAGTGGGACGCCGCGGGCATGCGCTTGCGCCGGGTCGCGGGCGACTGGCTCGATTGGGAGCCGTTCTGGAACGGTCTCGAGCGTCGCGGGCTCGACGTGGCCGTGCTCGACGTCCCGATGACGTTTCCGTCGCGGCTCGCCCGCGGCATCGAAGTCACGAACTGGGGCTCGCACGATCAGCTGGGCCCGTTCGCGGCCCGGCCGGCGGCGGTCGGCACCGAGATCCGCCGCCGCTTCGGCCGGCGGCATCCGATGGGATACGAGATCCCGGTCGACAAGACGCCGGCGCAGCTCGGCCGCATCCGCCGCGACCTCGTCGCCGGCGCCGCGCGCAAGGGCGAGCTCGTCCGCTGGCTCCTCGGGCGGCGCGACTGGGATCTCTTCCTCGCAGTGTTCGGCGAGACGCATCGCGGCGGGCACATCCTGTGGCCCGAAACGAGCGGGGGCGGGCTCGACGCGCTCCTCGACGTCTACCGCGCCGTCGATACCGCGCTGGGCGCGGTCCTCGACGCGGTTCCACGCGACGCGACGATCGTCGTCTTCTCGCTCCACGGCATGGGGCCGAACATCTCGCAGGAGCACTTCGTCCCGCTGGTCGTGGATCGCCTGAACGCGGGCCACGGAGCCGCCGCGACGCCGGCGAGGCGCGGGCTCGTCCGCTGGCTTCGTGATCGGGTGCCGGCCGGCGCGCAGAATGCGGTCGCGCGCATGGTCCCGGTCGCCGTGCGCGACGAAGTGATGAACCGGCAGATCACGGGCGGCCGCGACTGGACCAGCACGCCGGGGCTCGCCCTGCTCGCCGACCTGAACGGCTACCTGCGCTGGAACCTCCGTGGGCGCGAGCGGGACGGTTGCCTCGACGCCGACGGAGACGCGCTCCGACGCTACGCCCAGCGGACGGCGGAGTGCTTCCGGGGCCTCCGGGCGGCCGACACCGGGATGCCGCTCGTCGCCGACGTGGCCCTGGCTCGTGACGCCTTCGCCGGGCCACGGGTCGCCAACCTCCCCGACGCCGTGGTCACGTGGGTCCAAATGCCTCCGGTCGCACGCGTGCGATCGGAGCACCTGGGTGAAATGGCGGCCGAGCTCGCGACCGGCCGCGGTGGCAATCACCGGCCGGTGGGGTTCTGCGCCATCCTCGGGCCCGAGGAGACCCGCCGGCAGGCGGCGCATGTCCGCCACATCGCCGACCTGGCCCCCCTCGTGACCGAACGGATCTTCGGTCCGCGGTAGTTCACACGCGCGACGGCTTCGGCTACGAAGCGCCGTGCCCCGCATCTCCGTCATCGTGCCGACGTACAATCGCAGGGCCACGCTCGCGCGTTGCGTCGCCGCACTGCGGGCGCAGGCCTATCCGGCAGCCGAGCGCGAGGTGATCGTGGTCGACAACAACTCGACCGACGGCTCCATCGATCTCATCCGGCACGAGCCCGGCGTCGTGCTGCTGCGCGAGCCCCGCCAAGGGGCGTACGCCGCGCGCAACCGCGGGCTGCGACGCGCCGCCGGCGAGATCGTGGCGTTCACCGACGCGGACTGCGTGCCGCGTCACGACTGGCTCGCGCGCATCGACGAGGCGATGCGCGATCCCGGCACCCGCATCGTGCTCGGCCGCAGCGAGCCCGCGTGGTCGTCGCCGGCCCTGCGCCTGCTCGGAGCGTACGAGCACTACAAGGAGCGATACGTCTTCGGGACGCGCAAGGCCGAGGTGTACTACGGCCGCACGAACAACATGGCGGTCCGGCGCGAGCTCTTCGACGCCGTCGGGCCGTTCGCCGAGCGCCAGCGGGGCGCCGACGCGATCTTCGTCCAGCGTGCGGTGGATCGCTTCGGCTGCGACGCCGTGCGGTACGAGGGCGGCATCCACGTGCAGCACGCCGAGCTCGAGCGCCCGCGGGAATACTTCCGCAAGGTGTACCTCTACGGGAGGTCACGCCGGCGCCACCGGGCGCTGGCGCGCATTCGGACCCTCACGACGGCCGAGCGGTTGCGGGTCTTTCGCGATACGGTGCGCGGCGAGAGGCCGTCGGCGGCCGAGACCGTGGCCTTCCTGGCGCTGCTCGTGGTGGGTGCGGGCTCGTGGACCGCAGGTGATCTCGCGGCGCGCCTGCGATCGCGGGACGTCGCCTGATCTGCCGGCTGTGACCTCGCGACGACTTCCTGCAGTTCGAAGCGCGCGACGACTGACGGCCCCGCACCCGCAAATTCGATCAGGGTCACAAGTCGATGTGCACGGACGGCGCGACGCCCTTCGACTCGACCGCGGGCACGACGCCGTGTCAGGGCACGAGCTGCGATCCGGAGCAGTGCGTGCCCGATCCGGGCGACATCGACGAGTGCAAGGGCGACGACGTGCCGGCGTCGATCATGGTACGCCTCGATCGCGCGCACCGCCTGCTCGCGCGCATGCACGGCAAGAAGAAGGGGAAGGGCCTCAGCCACGCAGCCGTGAAGCAGCTGGACAAGGCCGCTCGCCTCGCGTCACGCGCGGCCGACCGCGGGACCCTCGCCGGCGATTGCGCGAGCGCCCTCGCCGACGCGCTGGACAGCGCGGGCGCCTGCGCGCAGTGCAGCCAGTAGCGCCCGGCGCCTAGGAAGCCGACCCGAGCCTCCGTCTTGGGTCGGTCTCCTCTAGCGCGGGAGCTGCCCGACGGCGCGCCCGAGATTCCGCTCGACCTCCGGGGTCTGCCCGCCGGCGGCCATGAACGCCGCCATGCGCTCTTGCGTGGCCGGTGATTCGAGCGACAGGTTGAAGCAGTGCGCCTCTTCGAGGAGGCCGGCGACGACGCTCTCGTCGGCCGCGTTGACGGCCCGCTTGGCCAGCGCAATCGCCTCGGCGGGAAACGACGCGATCCGGCGCGCCAGGCGATCGACGAACGGCCCCAGCTCGGCCGGCGGCAGCGCGCGATTGAGGTAGCCCCAGCGCTCCGCGAGGTCGGCCGGCACGTCCTCGCAGCCGAGGATGATCTCGAGCGCGCGGGCGCGCCCGACCAGGCGCGGCAGTCGCTGGGTGCCGCTGCCGCCGGGGATGATGCCGAGGGCGACCTCGGGCTGCGCGAGCACGCACCTGCCGAGCGCGCCGAACCGCATGTCGCACGACAGCACGAACTCGCTGCCGCCGCCGCGCGCGATGCCCTCGATCTTCGCGATCGTCGCCTTGGGCATGGTGCGCATGCGGTCGACCATGGCGTGGAAGAAGCCGAGCTTCGACGGCTTCGGCGGCGCCGTCGTCGGCAGCGTCCGGATCAGCTCGACGTCGGCGTGCGCGATGAAGAAGTCCGGGTTGGCGCTCTGGAAGACGGCGACGCGCACCGCGGCGTCGGCTTCGAGCTCCTCGCCGACCCGCAGCATGTCCATGATGAGGACCATGTCGAACAGGTTGATCGGCGCGTGGTCGATCGTGACCCAGGCGACGCCTTCCTCGACCTGCACCCGCAGAGACTGGTAGCCGTCGTACGCCATCACGCCTTCCATACCTGGGGCGGCTTGCCGCTCATGAGATGCGCCAGCGACCACAGCTCGATGCGCCACGGATCGAGCCGCAGCGCGCCGAACGACGCGTCCTCGACGCCCTTGGTGAAGAACAGACCGGGATCGTAGCCGAGGGGCGGTGGGAGGGACTTGAACCAGTCCCAGAGCCGCTGCTTCTCGGCGAGACGCTCCTCCCAGACGGTGTGACAATCGACGTGCACCTGCTCCTGCGCGTCGTCCATGTACGTGAGCGACGCCCACGCGCTGTCGTCGAGCTCGCGCGCCTTCACCGACTGGCGACCGGTGAGGAGCCAGCCGGTCCGCCCGTCCCACAGCGGGTGCACGATCCGCGACCGGATCCGGCGCTGCGCGTCGGCCGTCGCCATCGTGCACCAGACGGTGCGCTTCACGCGCCGCGCGAACTCCTCGGCGATGACGTCGAACGAACGCACGCGCACGTCAGATCTTCAGCCAGACGCTCTTCACCTGCGTGTAGAGGTCGAGCGAGTGCTTCGACATCTCGCGACCGTATCCGCTCTGCTTGTACCCGCCGAACGGAGCGACGACGTCGAAGACGTTGTAGCAGTTGACCCACACCGTCCCGGCGCGGAGCGCGCGCGCGACGCGGTGGGCCTTCGAGACGTCCTTGGTCCACACGCCGGCGGCGAGGCCGTAGAAGGTGTTGTTCCCCTGGAACACGGCGTCCTGCTCGTCCTTGAACGGCAGCACCGAGACGACCGGGCCGAAGATCTCCTCCTGCGCGATCCGCATGTCGTTCTTGACCCCGGTGAAGACGGTTGGCTTCACGAAGTAGCCCTTCTCGAGGCCCTTGGCCGTGTTGCGCTCGCCCCCGGTGAGCGCCTTCGCGCCCTCCTTCTTGCCGATCTCGAGGTAGCCGGTCACGCGATCGAGCTGCTCCTTCGAAACGAGCGGACCCACCTGCGTGTCGGGCGCGAGTCCGGGCCCCTGCTTCATGGTCGCCGCCGCCTTCGCGAGCGCGCCCGCGAACTCGTCGTGCAGCTTCTGCTGGACGAAGAGGCGCGTCCCCGCGCAGCACACCTCGCCCTGGTTGAAGAACACGCCCATGAGCGCGCCCTTCACGGCCTCCTCGATGTCGGCGTCGGCGAAGACGATGTTGGGCGACTTGCCGCCGAGCTCGAGCGAGACGCGCTTCAGCGTATCGGCGGTCTCGCGGTGGATCAGCTTCCCGACCTCGGTCGAGCCGGTGAACGCGACCTTGTCGACGAGCTTGTGATGGACGATCGCGGCGCCGGCAGTCTCGCCGTAGCCGGGCACGATGTTGACGACGCCGTCGGGGATGCCGGCTTCCTGGAGCAGCTCGCCCAGACGCAGCGCCGTGAGCGGCGTCTGCTCGGCGGGCTTCAGCACCACCGTGTTGCCGCAGGCGAGCGCGGGGCCGAGCTTCCAGGAGGCCATGAGGAGCGGGAAGTTCCACGGGATGATCTGCCCGCACACGCCGACCGGCTCGCGCAGGGTGAAGTGGAAATACGCCGGATCCGCGGCGCTCGTCTCGCCGGCGATCTTGTTCACCCAACCGGCGTAGTAGCGGATCGTATTCGCCGCCTGCGGGATGTCGACGTTCTTGGTCTCGAAGAGCGACTTGCCGTTGTCGAGCGTCTCGAGCTGCGCGAGCTCCGTCGCGTTCTTCTCGATCAGGTCGGCGACCTTGAGCAGCATCCGCTCGCGCTCGGACGGCGTCATGCGCGGCCACGCGCCGTCGTCGAACGCCTTGCGCGCCGCTTTCACGGCGCGATCGACGTCCTCCTTGTCGCCTTCGGCGACGTGCGCCAGGTCCGATCCGTCGGCGGGGTTCACGGTCGCGAAGGTCTTGCCCGACGCGGCCTCCACCCACTTGCCACCGATCAACATCTTGCGGACCGGGGTCTTCACGAACTTCTGGACGGACGGCTCGATCTGCGCGGCAGCTCCCATGGCGTGCTCCTCCTCTGGTCGCCGACTAGCCCTTGTCGCCCGGAGCGTCAACGTCTCGCCGGTCGAAGTCCCACGCCCGCCATGGTAGAGACGCTCGGCGGGGAGGCGGCGATGGCGGATGAACTCGAGCGGATGCGGCTCGCCCGGCGTGGGTTCGGCGAGCGCGTGTGGACGGCCCTCGGCTCGTTCTTCGGCTCGCCGCTCACGCGGTCGGTCGTGCTGCCCGTCATCGCGGTGCTCGTCGCCCTGAAGCTGCTGACGCCGCTCTGCTTCACGTACGTCGGGCCGAACGAGTACGGCATCAAGGTGGTGCAGGTGCCGCTGCTCGGCCATCGCGGCGTCCACGAGGAGGTGTACGACACCGGCTACCACTTCGTGCTGCGCCCGTTCGGCGTCGAGCGCATGTACCTCTTCCCGAAGGACGTGCAGGTCCTGGACTTGACCGGCACGCGCGAGGAGGCGGCGCAGGAGGCCCGCGTCACCAAGGCGGCCCACATCCAGACGTCGGACGGCTTCTTCGTCGACGTCGACGTGAGCATCCTCTATCGCATCGTCGACCCCTACAAGGTCTTCACGACGCTCGGCTCGGGACGCCTCTTCGAGACCAACGGCATCGTGCCCAAAGCGGAGCCCGTCCTGAAGCAGACGCTCGGCGAGCTCACGACCGAGGAGTTCTACAACAGCCTCAAGCGGCACGCGAAGGCGGAGGCCGCGCGCGACCTCTTGAACGCCGATCTCGAGAAGCTGGGCGTCGAGGTGCAGCAGGTGCTCGTGCGCTACTTCCGCTACACCGACGAGATCCAGCGCAACATCGAGGACAAGAAGCTGAAGGATCAGCTCGTCTTCAAGAACCAGGCCGAGGGCCGCGCGGCGACCGAGGGCGCCCTCTTGAAGAAGATGATTCAAGAGGGTCAGGCGACGGTCGACATCAAGCTCCAGGAGGGCCGCGCCTACGTCACGCGCAAGGAGGCCGAGCGCGACCTCTACGTGCGCACCAAGCGGGCCGAGGCCGATCTCCTCGTGAAGCTCGCCGAAGCGAAGAAGACGCAGCTCCGCAACGACGCGCTCCAGGGCGCGGGCTCCGATCGCATGGTGGGTCTCAAGCTCGCCGACGTCTACAAGGGGGTCGAGTTGCTGGTGCTCCCGAGCGACGGCCCGAGCGGCGTCAACCCGCTCGATCTCACCCGGACGATGCAGCTCATCGAGAGCAAGAAGTAGGGGATGGCGATGGGTCGGTTGACGCTCGTGGCGCTGGCGCTCCTCCTGGTCCCGCTCGCCTTCTACCCGCACACGACCGGCCCGACCGAGGTCGGCGTGCGCACGGTCAAGTGGGCCCCGTTCGGCAAGGTCGGCGTCCAGCCCGACGTGTACGACCCCGGCGCCACGTACTTCTTCCCCGCCGTCATCAACGACTGGCACACCTTCGACACGAAGATCCAGAACGTCGAGATGACGTTCGACCGCAATCGCGGCGATCGCGCGACGCGCGACGACCTCCTCTTCAAGACGATCGACGGCAACGACATCAGCCTCGACGTCATCGTCACCTACCGCATCAAGAAGGAGGAGGCTCCGAAGATCATCCAGCAGGTGGCCGCCAACGACTTCGAGCTGAAGGACAAGATCGTGCGCACGATCGCCCGCTCGCGCCCGCGCGACATCTTCGGGGAGCTGAAGACCGAGGAGTTCTACGTCTCGGACAAGCGCGACGAGAAGGCCGAGCGCACGCGCGACGAGCTCAACAAGCTCTTCGAGCCGTACGGCATCGTCGTCGAGCGCGTCTCGACCAAGGACTACCGGTTCAACCCGGCCTACCAGAAGGCGATCGAGGACAAGAAGGTCGCCGACCAGGTCGCCGAGCAGAACAAGTCCGCGACGAAGGCGTCGCAGGAGGAGTACTTGAAGCGCCTCGAGGACGCGAAGGGCGAGGTCGCGCAGATGGTCGCGCAGTCCGACGGCCGCTTCCGCCAGGCCCAGATCGAGTCCGATGCGTACTACGAGCAGCAGCAGCGCATCGCCGCGGCGATCGAGGCCGAGGGCGCGGCGGAGGCCAAGGGCATCACGGAGATGAACAAGGCGCTCGCCGGGAGCGGCGGCGAGGTGATGGTGAAGCTGAAGCTCGCCGAGGCGCTCGAGGGCAAGCGCATCCTCCTGCTCCCCGTCTCCGGCGGCGGGCTCGACGTCAAGACGACGAACATGAACCAGCTCCTCGAGACCTACGGCGTGCGCAAGCTCGCCGAGGGTCAGTAGGCGAGGCGGAGCCCGGGACGCGGCCAGTCGATCGCGACGAGCTGGCCCGTCCCCGAGCAGGTGATGAACGCGGTGCGGAGGTCCGCGCCGCCGAAGCAGATGTTGGTGGTGAGCGGATCGCCGGTCGCGACGTGCTCGAGCACCTCGCCGGACGGCGCGATCACCGTGATGCCGCCGTTCACCAGCGTCGCGACGCACACGTTGCCGGCGCTGTCGACCGCGAGCGAATCGAAGAGCTGGTAGCCGGGCAGCCCGCACAGGAGCGCCCCGCCTCCGGGCCCGAGCGGATTCATCGCCAGCTCGCCGGGTCCGACCACGTCCCACATCCAGACGCGGCCCGTGTACGTCTCGGCGGCGTAGAGCTTCGCACCGTCGGGCGAGAGCCCGACGCCGTTGGGCGCGTCGAGCGGAAAGACGACCTCGCGGACGAGCGAGCCGTCGGCGCGCGCGTAGAAGAGCCCCGTGCGATCGCGGTCGCGCTCGCGCGTCTTGCCGTGGTCGGTGAACCAGAAGCCGCCGTGGCGATCGAAGACGAGATCGTTCGGACCGCGCAGCGGCCGGCCGTCGCACGCGGTGTAGAGGTCCCGCACCTTGCCGGTCGAGAGATCCACGCGCTGGATGCGCCCGCCGATGTAGTCGGCGGGTTGGTTGCCCGGGATCAGCAGGCCGCCCAGGTCGTGCCACTCGAAGCCGCCGTTGTTGCACACGTAGCACGCGCCGTCCGGACCGATGGCGGCGCCGTTGGGCCCGCCACCCGTCTCGGCGACGACGGTGATCCTCCCGTCCGGCGCGACGCGCGAGAGCGTGCCGCGCTTGATCTCGACCAGGACGACGCTCCCGTCGGGCATGGCGATGGGACCTTCGGGAAACTGGAGGCCGGTGGTGATCGTGCGCATGGATCGACTCGCTAGCACGCGCCGTGGCAGGTAGGCCACAGCCGCATGACGGACCTCCTCGCGGCCGGACGTACGTGGGGATCGACGCCGGCAGAGCGTGCCGTGCCGTTCCCGTGCGACCGTCACCTCGCCGCAGGAGACGCATGGTTCCGCGCGCGCGACGTCGCCGCGCCGGCGCCGGTTGTCTTTCGACGCAGCCCACGCGCCCTGACGCCCGGCCTGGAGCGGCTCGAGGTCGGCCTGCGTGTGATGTGACGCTCGCGTCAGGCGAGCGCGCGCGCGACGTCCTCGAGCGCGCGCGCCGCGTCGTCGGACGTCGTCGCGCGGCGGAGCCCTGCCACCAGGTAGTCGAGCCCTGCATCGCGGTACGCATCGAGATCGCGACGGATCGCGTCGCGATCGCCGTAGAGTGCATGGCCCGCCGGCCCCCCCGGCAACACGCCCTTGCGGATGCTGACGGTGAACGCCGCCTTGCCGTGCGCGGCGGCCTGCTCGCGGGCGCGCGCCGCGAGCGGGCGAAGCTCGTCGGGCGAGAGATCGATGCCGTGCCATCCGTCGCCGATGCGTGCCGCACGCTCGATCCCGCGCGCGGAGTTTCCTGCAATCCAGAGCGGCGGGTGCGGCAGCTGGCGCGGGCGCGGACCGGTCCGCACGGGCGGCAGCCGGTACGTCTCGCCCTCGAAGCGCGCCGTCTCTCCTGTCCAGAGCGCCTTGCAGACGCCGACGTAGTCCTCCGTACGCCGCCCGCGCCGCTCGAACGGTACGCCGAGCGCCGCGAACTCCTCCGCGAGCCAGCCGACGCCGATCCCGAAGATCACCCGGCCCCCCGAGAGACGATCGAGCGTCGCCACCTGCTTCGCCGTGACGACGGGATTCCGATACGGCATCACGTACGCGCTGATGCCGAGCCGCACGCGCGACGTCGCGCCGGCGAGCCACGCGAGCGTGACCATCGGCTCGTAGAACTCCTCGATGACCCCCATGTCGCCCGGCTTCGGATCGGGTCGACGATCGTACGGATAGACGCTCCGCACGCCCTCCGGAGCCACCAGATGGTCGCTCACCCAAACCGAATCCACCCCCTCGTCCTCGGCCAGCCGCGCCAGCCGCACCAGGGTCTCGGGCGCCGCAAGCGGCCCATAGTTGGGCAACGCGATCCCGAACCGCATGCGCCGCTCTACACCGCCGCCGACGCATCGATCCAGCACGCCGGGCGTGACGGAATGCGGCCGGCTCCGCCGGGCTTCGCCGGCCGCCGCACCCCGCCCGCGCGTACCACCGACGCCCCACCCTCGCCCCGACCCGAGACGAAGTCTCGGGTCGGAACTAATGCAGGTCCGGCACCCGCCGCAGCTTGTCGGGGTTCACCACCGCGCGCACCGCGGTCACGAGCCCGTCCGCCACGTCGAACACCATCACGTGGTACGGCCGTCCCGCGAGGTACGTCACGACACCCGGCTGGCCGTTCACGAGGGCCATCCGGAACGTGACGTCGGGGGGCGCTTTGCGCCAGATCCCCGCGAAGAAGCGCGCGACGCGCATGGAGCCCCGGATCGGATTGCGCGCCGCCACGCGCTTCCCGCCGCCGTCGGACCACAGGACGACGTCGTCCGCCAGCATCGCGGCCAGCGCGCGGACGTCGCCGGTCGCGATGGTGGCGAGGAACTGGTGCGTGAGGCGCTCCTGCTCCTCGCGCGACACCGTCGGGCGCCGCCGTGCGGCGACGACGCGCTCGCGCGCCCGGTGCAGCACCTGGCGGCAGTGCTCCGGCGTCTTGCCCACGATGCGCGCGATCTCGGCGTAGTCGTAGTCGAACACCTCGCGCAGGATGAACACGGCACGCTCGACGGCGCCGAGCTGCTCGAGCACGACCAGGAACGCCATCGACAGCGACTCGGCAAGCACCATCTGGTCGGCGGGCGACGGCGCCGTCTCGTCGACCAGCGGCTCCGGCAGCCACGGCCCCACGTATTCCTCGCGCTGCGTGCGCGCGGCGCGCAGGTGATCGATGGCGAGGCGAGTCACGACCGTCGACAGGAACGCCTTCGGCGAGGCGACGTCCGCGTCGGCCGCGCGCTCCCAGCGCAGGAACGCCTCCTGCACGACGTCCTCGGCGTCGCTGGCGGTGCCGAGCATGCGATACGCGATCGAGAAGAGGAGCCCGCGGTGCTCCTCGAAGGTCGCTGTGCGATCCACGACCCCTATTCCTCCACCGTCGCCGGCATGGGCAAGGGGCGCGCGCCGTGCGGCGGAACGGGCCAGCGGTACACGGGGATGCGCAGCCGCGACTCCGTCCGGATCGAGAGCACGGTCGAGCGGCAGACGATCTCCTTCACGAGCGCCCCGCGCCATCCGGTCCAGACGCGCGGCCGCGGCCGGTCGCCGGTGTCGACGTGCTGGACGAGGCCGTCCCGCCGCCCGAGGCTCATGCACCGGATGGCGTAGGCGAAGCGGAAGGCATGCGGCGAGGCGCCGCACCGCGCTCGCGCGATCTCCTCCGCGGCATGAACCCCGAGCGGCATCGCGGTCGCGCACGCCATGCGCAGCTCGCTCCCGTCGTCGGCGCGGACCACCGCGGCGTCGCCGGCGACCAGGATCTCCGGGCGGCCGGGCACGCGCAGCGTCGCGTCCACGCGCACGCGGCCCGAGCCGTCGACCGGAAGCCCGGCCTGGCGCGCGAGGTCCGGCGCGCGAAAGCCGCCGCCCCACAGGCAGAGATCGTATGCGATCCGATGGCCGCCCTCGACGAGCGCCGCACCATCCTCGAGCGCGACCACGCGCGCGTGCTCGCGCACGGTCACGCGCAGACGCCGCAGCGCCGCCCGCACGTGCGCGACGCCTTCCGCGGACAGCGGCGCGCCGAACGCACCGCTCGTCGCGAGCGCCACCTCGAGCCGCGGATGGCGCTCGGCGAGCTCGGCCGCTGCTTCGATCCCGGTCGCGCCGCCGCCGACGACGAGCACGCGCCCGCCACGCGCGGCGAGCACGGCCACGTCGGATGCGATGGCGCGGGCCGCCGCGGGATCGTCGAGCACGCGCGCGTGCTCGGCGCCGCCGGGCAGACGAGCGACGTCGCTCCGGCTGCCGAGCGCATACACGCACGCGGTGTACTCGAGGCTCCGGCGGCCGCCGCCGGCGCACCCGACGATGACGCGACGAGCGTCCGGCTCCCAGGTGACGACGCGCCCGTGGACGAAGGTGGCGCCGCGCGGAAGCATCTTCCGCATCGGCCGCACGGCCATCCGCTCGCCGGCCGCGAGCTGATGCAGTCGAATGCGCTCCACGAACTCCGCGCTCGCATCCACGACGGTGAGCCCGAGCCCGGCGCAGCGCTCCGCGAGTCGCGCCGCCGCCATCTGCCCGGCGTACCCTCCTCCCAAGACGACGACGTGCTCCGATGCCATAGCTTCCTCCCACCAGGGAGACGCATGGTGCCCTCGATCCGTGACAACACGCGGACGACACCGCCGCGATGTCTTACGCGCGCGTTCCCGCGCTGCCGCCGGCTCCGCCGGCCGCGGCATGACGGCTCCACAGCGCGCATCTGCTGCCGCTCGTCCGCGCCGGCATCGGCTTCGTGCATGGCGTCCAGCCGGAGGGAAAGGCAAGAAAGCCAATGGCAAGGCGGTGGGACGGACGCCGAGCATGCTCTGGAGCAACTTCGAGTGGGGGCGGTGGACCCAGCGAAAGCTTCAAGTATACCCTCAACTTTCGACGGTGATCCCGATCTCGATCACGGAGAGCTGGAACCTGACGACGTCGTCAACGGCGGCAAGAGTCACGTTCTGGTGACCTCGGCCAACGACGACGCCGGCACCGCTCGTAAGAAAGCGCCGAGGCACCCCGGGGTGAGGCGACACTGCAGGAGGAGGCGAACGTGAACGAATCGGCAGAGAAGGCGCGACGGGGACTTTTCAAATGGCTCGGCACGGCATTGTTTGCCATGTCAACGGTCATCCCCTTGGCTCAGGTCGGTGCACAGCAGAAGGGCGCGGGGACCCAAGCCGTGGGGCCATACAAGGACTTCAAGGGCGTCATCAAACTCGATGTCCGGGATTCCAAGGCCGACTGGGGCCCGTTCACGCCGAAGAAGGCGCCGGCGGGCGCGCCCAACATCCTGTTCGTGCTCTACGACGACACCGGGCTTTCCGCCTGGTCGCCGTACGGTGGCCGGATCGAGATGCCGACGCTGCAACGGCTGGCTGATCAGGGCCTCACGTACACGCAGTGGCACACGGTGGCGCTCTGCTCGCCCACACGGTCCACGCTTCTGACGGGACGCAACCACACCTTGAACGGCATGGCCGCGATCACGGAGGCCTCCAATGGGTTTCCCGGCTGGGCCGGCCGTATCCCGCCGCAAGCCGCCACCATCGCGCAGGTCCTCCAGGACAACGGCTACAGCACCTTCTGGCTGGGCAAGAACCACAACGTTCCCGAGCAGGATGTCGCCGAGGGTGGCGACCGGAAGACGTGGCCGCTCGGCCAGGGATTCGAGCGCTACTACGGATTCATCGGCGGTGAGACCAACCAGTGGTATCCGGACCTCGTCCAGGACAACCACTTCATCGAGCCGCCGTACTCACCGGAGGAGGGCTACCACCTCTCCAAGGACCTGGCCGATCAGGCGATCAAGATGATCCGGGACCAGAAGTCCTCGAGCCCCTCGAAGCCGTGGTTCATGTTCTACAACCCGGGCGCCAATCATGCCCCGCACCACGCTCCGCAGGAATACATCGACAAGTACAAGGGCAAGTTCGACGACGGCTACGAAGCGTACCGCACGTGGGTGCTGGCGCGCATGATCGAGAAGGGCGTCTTGCCGAAGGGCACGAAGCTCACGCCAATCAACCCGCTGCCGGAATCGCAGGCACTCCCGGCCGACGCTGTCCGCCCGTGGGATTCCCTCAACGCGGACGAGAAGAAGCTGTTCTCGCACATGGCCGAGGTCTGGGCCGGGTTCTCGGAATACACCGACGCCCAGATCGGCCGCGACATCGAGTACCTGCAGCAGACCGGACAGCTCGAGAACACGATGGTCTTGTACGCCGCCGACAACGGCACCTCCGGTGAAGGCACGCCGAATGGCTCCGTCAACGAGAACAAGTTCTTCAACGGCTACCCCGACGATCTGGCCGAGAACATGAAGATGATGGACAAGCTCGGCTCACCGGACACCTACAACCACTTCCCGACCGGATGGGCGGTCGCGTTCTCGACCCCATTCCAGATGTTCAAGCGGTACGCGCAGTACTCCGGCGGCACGTCCGATCCACTCGTCATCTCCTGGCCGAAGGGCATCAAGGCGCGTGGCGAGCTCCGCAACCAGTACCACCATTCCGTCGACATCGTACCCACGATCCTCGACGTCGTCGGCATCCAGATGCCCAAGGTGTACCACGGCGTCGAGCAGTTCCCGCTCTCCGGCGTGTCGATGAAGTACACCTTCGACGCGACGCCGGATGCGCCGACGCGCAAGAAGCGGCAGTTCTACAGCATGCTGGGCACCCGTGGGATGTGGGAGGACGGCTGGCTCGCTGCCACGGTGCACGCCCCCTTCAACGGCAAGGGCCATTTCGACCAGGACCAGTGGCAGCTCTACCACACGGATATGGACCGTTCGGAATCGACGGACCTGGCGAAGCAGAACCCCGAGAAGCTCGAGGCGCTGAAGAAGGCGTGGGACGAGGAAGCCCGAATCAATCTGGCCTTGCCGATGGATGACCGCACCGCCCCCGAAATATTGGGGATTGAACGCCCCTCGGCCGAACCGAAGCGTGACC
Organism: Candidatus Eisenbacteria bacterium; assembly: GCA_035577985.1. Classification (NCBI taxonomy): domain Bacteria; phylum Candidatus Eiseniibacteriota; species Candidatus Eiseniibacteriota bacterium. The sequence goes on along the minus strand of DATJZY010000065.1, from coordinate 61,798 downwards.
GCTACGTCTACTACCCAGGCACGGCTCCGGTACCGGAAGGCGTGGCCGTCAACGTGCGCAATCGCTCGTACAAGATCCTCGCCAACGTCGAGATCACTGATCCGGATGCTGCCGGCGTGATCTTCGCGCACGGCTCCCGCTTCGGCGGGCACGCTCTGTTCATCAAGGACCACAAGCTCCACTACGTCTACAACTTCCTCGGCATCAAGCCCGAGCAGCACTTCGTCTCGACGCAGGAGTTGAAGCCCGGCAACTACACGCTCGGCATGGAGTTCATCCGGACCGGCGCCGGCCCGCACCACGAATCGCTGGGCACGATGAAGCTGTACATCGACGATAAGGTGGTCGCGGAAGGCCCGATGAAGACGCAGCCGGCCAAGTTCACCCTCTCGGGTGACGGGCTCTGCGTCGGGTTCGACAGCGGCGACGCCGTCAGCGCCGAGTACAAGTCGCCCGGCACGTTCCACGGCGGAACGATCCAGGGCGTAGGCGTTACCGTCGAACAGGCGTCGTACGAAGCCCTCGAACTGGAAGCGCAGCGAGCGCTGACGCGCGACTAGCCAGGAATCGTGAGCTACGCGGGCCGCTCGTACGAGCGGCCCGCCACGACAAACAAGAGGGCACTGGGAAGTGGGGGCTATGAGAACCATATCTCATCTGGTGTGCTTGCCTTGCTGCTCGCCGGCTGCGCCCCGCCGAGGGTTGACCTGAGATGACGACGGGGTCGAAGCGGCTGCAGTGCCTGATCCCCATTGTTGCGGCATTCTCGCTGGCCGGATGCGCTGGCACGCATCCGATGATGCCGACGCCGGTGCTGTACACCGGCCCGCGGCCCAGGCCGCTGTTCACAGACGTGCACGCAGACGCCCGGAGGCCTCCGCTCGATCTGCTGTTCGTCACCGACCGCGCTCCGGCGCGGAGCGCTGACCAGCCCGAGCCATACACGGCCGACCGGTCGCGCTCGGTGGCCTTCGGCTCGACGACGATCCTGTTCGGCGAAGGCCTGACGTGGGACACCCTGGTCACGCAGAGCCTGGCTCCCCGGCGGGCGACGTCGCTGGACCTCAAGCTCGGACCGACGCAGGAGCTCGGCCGCTTCCCCAGCATCCCGTACGAGGTCACCGAGACCGCTGGCGGCGTCACGCGTACACCCACCGTCATCGCTGCGCACGAAAGGGCCTCGCAGGGCCTGCAGGCCGAGGTCGCGCGTCGCCTTGCTCTCAGCCCGCGCAAGGAGGTGGTGCTGTTCGTGCACGGCTACCACAACACCTTCGAGGATGCCGCGACGACGATGGGCGAGCTGTGCCACTTCCTGGGCCGCGAGTTCGTGTGCGGCATCTTCAGCTGGCCCGCGGGGGGAAGCCGCGGCATCCTGGCCGGCTACAACGTCGACTACGAATCGAGCGTCTTCGCCAGCGAGCACTTGCGAAAGACGATCCGAACGATTGCCCAGACCCCGGGGCTCGAGCGGATCCACCTGCTCGCCCACAGCCGCGGCACCGCCGTGCTCGTCACTGCGCTATCGGACCTGAACATGGAGGCGTACATGCAGCACAGCAGCCTCGCCCAGCGCTACAAGATCGGCAACGTCGTGCTGATGGCTCCCGACATCGATGCCGATGTGGCCGTCGCCAAGATGTTCAAAGTCCGCTCCGATCCCGACGTGCCCTACGGCTCGGCGCCGGACCCACGAATGGTCTTCGAGCGGACGCCTGGCTTCCGTGTGACCGTCTACGTGTCGCCCGACGACAGGGCGCTCGCCGCGTCGAGCTGGCTGTTCGGAAGCCTCGCCAGGCTCGGGCGCCTCGACACGGCGATGCTGACCCCGGGGCAGATCGAGGACGTTCGCAGGCTGGGCGACGTCGACGTGATCCAGGTCCGCGGCAGGACCGACCTCTTTGGCCACAGCTACTTCACTTCCAAGCCCGAGGTGAGCGCCGACCTCATCGCGATGCTGCGGTACGGACTCCGGCCGAACGAACCGGGCCGTCCGCTGGAAGAGATCGAGCGGCCATTCTGGCGGGTGCCGGCTACAGTCTCTACGCCTACATCAGAGCGAGTCTTGGGTCAGCCTCCTAGTGGCCGTACTTCTGGATTCGATCCGGTTGCGGACGCCGGGGCGGCGTCGGCCGGGGCCCGGCCGTCCGCTTGCCCTGCAGGTCCTCTCGCTGCGCCGCCTGCAGCTCCTCGATCGCGCGGTTGATGAGGTTGACGGCGTTCTGCTGGTGGCCCCCGAAGGTGCCCTTGGCGCTCTTGAGCGTCTCCCGTGCGTCCACCAGCTTCTGCTGGGCCGTGCCGATGGCCGCGGAGTCGCCGCGCGCGGTCCCGACCGCGGCGACGGCGACGACGAACGCTGCGTACGCGAGCGACTTCAACGATCGAGCTCCCACACCGGAAGCGTGACACGATCGGTCAGCCGTTTGAACACCACGCGCACGCGCGCCCCGATCGACATCTCGTCCGGGGTACATCGCACCATGTGTCCCACGATGCGCCCGCCCTCGGGGAGCTGGACGACGACCATGATGTGCGGGAGCAGGTGCTCGAACGCCGGGAGGAACGGCTCGAGGCCGACGACGTAGGTGTAGACGGTCCCCTTCCCGCTCGCCTCGAACCACTCGAGGCGCCGTCCGTCCTTCCAGTAGAGCGGCTTCGGCGGCCAGTGGATCTCGCCCGTCCGCCGATCGCGCTGCTGCATCAGCTTCCCCTCGCGCGCGCCGTCCCAGAACGGGCCCATGACCGGATCGTCGAGGTCGGGAAGCGGATAGTCGGGGTGGAGCTGCGTCTCGACGATGAACTCGCTCATGCCCTACTCCGCCCGCAGCACGACCGCGCTGGTCGCGACGCCCGACGCGCCGGTGACGAGCGTCGCCTTGCACCCCGGCACCTGGTTCACCGACGTGCCGCGGAGCTGCCGCACGCCTTCGAGGATGAGATTGAAGCCGTGCACGTACGCCTCGGAGAGACCGCCGCCCGAGGTCAGCACGGGGAGCGCGCCGCCGAGCTCGATCCGGCCGCCTTCGGTGAAGGGGCCGCCCTCGCCGCGCTTGCAGAAGCCGTAGTCCTCGAGGCCGGTGATGACGAGCGGCGTGAAGGCGTCGTAGATCTGCGCACAGTCCATGTCGGCGGGTTTCAGCTGCGAGCGCTTCCACAGAAGATCGGCGCAGAAGACCGACGTCGTCACCATCTCCTTCGTGTTGTTGTAGTTCGCGAGGTGGACCGGGTTCGGGCCCGAGGCCTGCGCGACCGAGTGGACGAGCACCGGCTTCTGCCGGAGGTCCCGCGCGCGCTCGGTCGACGTCACGATGCACGCGAGCGCGCCGTCGGTCTCGAGGCAGCAGTCGTAGAGCGTCAGCGGGTAGCCGATCACGCGGCCCGCGAGATACGTCTGCATGTCGAGCGGCTTGTCGCGCATCATCGCGTAGGGGTTCTTGTTCGCGTGCTTGCGTGCGGCGATGGCGACGTTGCCGAGATGCTGGCGCGTCGTGCCGAACTCGTGCATGTGGCGATGCGCCCACATGCCGATCACGTCGACGGGCCGGATGAGGCCCCACGGCGTGTGCAGCGCCTTGTCGTCGGTGACGAGCTGCTTCTCCTGCGTCCACGGCGCCGACGAGCGTGCGCCGCGATTGCGTGCGCGATGGCAGATGACGGTGGTCGCCAGCCCCGTCACGATCGCGGCGGCGGCCTGCATGATGGTCGCCGCCGACGCCCCGCCGCCGTAGGAGATCTTCGACCACCACGCGAGATTGCGCACGCCCAGGCGCCGCGCGATCGACACCTCGTGCGTGTGCTCCATCTCGAACATCACCATGCCGTCGGCGTCCTCGGCTTCGAGGCCGGCGTCGTCGAGCGCGAGCTGTGCCGCCTCGACGGCGGTGTCCGAGATCGGCCTGCCAATGTCCTTGGCGAATGGCAGGTGGCCGATGCCGACGATGGCGACCTTGTCCTGGATGCGCCGGAAGAGGTCGCGGTCGAGGCCGTCGGTCACGACGTCGGGTTATCACGCCGCTCTTCGGCGGCTCAACTCTATACGGACGCCGACCCGTACGGTATGGACGCCCTATGCGTCTCGCCCTGAAGCTTCTTTCGAGTCTGGCCGCGACGACGCTCGTCGCGCTCGCCCTGCTCGCGTGGTCCGAGCAGCACCGCCGCGAAGAGCTGATGCAGCTCGACCTCGAAGCCGAGGTGCGGATGGCTCGCGCGCTGCGCGCCGCGGTGATGGCCGTCTCCGACGCCGCCGGCCCGGACGTCGCACGCCGCATCGTGACCAGCATCGACGCGAACGTGCCGCGCTCGTTGCGATGGCTCTCGCTGGACGACGTGCCGTCGGTCCCGGGACGCGATCTGCGTGCGGAGGTGACGGCCCATCTGAACGAGGGAACGCCGGTCTGGATCCACCGCACGAACGAGACCGGCGACGAGCTGCGCTACGTCTACATCCCGGTTCCCTCCGCGAAGTACCCGCCCGCCGCGATCGAGGTATCCGAGTCGCTGGCCCCGCGCCACGCCTACGTGCGCCGCTCGCAGGTCCACACGGCCGCCGTCGGGCTCGTCGTCCTGGCGCTGTCCGGTGCGCTCGCGGTCATCCTCGGGCGCATGCTGATCGGGCGACCGCTCACCGTCATCACGGACGGCGTGCGCGCGCTCGGCGAAGGCCGGTTCGACGCCCTCCCCGCGGTCCGGGGGCGCGACGAGCTGGGCGCCCTCGCCTCGGAGCTGACGAGTCTCGGCGCGCGCCTCGCCGCCCGCGACCGGCTCCAGCACGAGGACCGCCTGCGCACGGTCGGGCAGCTCGCCTCGGGCGTCGCCCACGAGCTCGGCACGCCGCTCAGCGTGATCTCCGTGCGCGCCCGCATGATCGCGAATCGCGAGGCTACGGGCGACGAGGCGGCGTCGAGCGCGCAGGCGATCGTCGAGCAGTCCGATCGCATGACCCGGCTCGTGCGCCAGCTCCTCGACTACGCCCGCCGCGAGCCCCCGCACCCGGCGCTGGTCGACGTGCGCGACGTGGTGCGCAAGACGATCGAGATGATCGATCCGCTCGCCCGCAAGGCCGGCGTGACCGTCGACGTGCAGGCCGGCGACCGTCCGATCGAGACGCGCGCCGATCCGGGACAGCTCCAGCAGGTCGTGACCAATCTCGCCATCAACGCCGTCCAGGCGATGGAGCGTGGCGGGCGCCTCGACATCGCCATCGACAGCGAACGGGTTGCCCCGCCGCAGGGCGGGCCGCGCGGGGAGCACTGTCGCATCGTCGTCAGCGACGACGGACCCGGCATTCCGTCCGACCACCTGCCGCACGTCTTCGAGCCGTTCTTCACCACCAAGCAAACCGGCGAAGGTACGGGCTTGGGTCTTCCCGTCGCGCAGGCCATCGTCGCCGAGCACGGCGGCTGGATGTCGGTCGCGAGCGAGCCCGGCCACGGCGCCCGCTTCACCGTCTTCCTGCCGGCCGCGAGCGCCGCGGTCGAGCGCGCCGCCTAGCGCGAATCGACGCCTAGCTAGCCACCGCACCCGGCGCGGCTAGCAATTTGGGCCGGGCGCGCGGGTGTGCGTGTAGGAACGACGCGCCCGACCCGCGCCTGGATCGAAAGGACACGGGTCACCCGACCGATAGGCTCGTGGATTCGAGGGGTTCCGGCCGGCACGCACGATGCACTGACGAGGGTCGTGCGGCGAGGCCCGACCAAGAACACTCCAGATTCCACGATGCCAAACCCCCGTTCACCCCGGCCTCGCCGCACCCCCCCCTTCATAGGAGCACGCATGACGAACGATTCGGCCGAACTGGTACAGCTCGTGACGCGGGTGCCGCGCGACTTGAAGCGCCGCCTGAAGCTCCACTGCTTCCTGCAGGACGTGACGATGATGGACTTCGTCATCGACACGATCAGCGAGGAGCTCTCCACCACCGGCGACAAGACGTCCGCGCGCCGCAAGTCTCGCCGCACCAGCAAATGACGCTCGCGGCGCCGATGTCGCACAAGCACCCGAAGGTCTCTCGTCCGCTCGAGGCCCGGAGCGACCTCGACGGATGGACCCGGCGCCCGAAGGCCGCCGGCGCGCGCCCGAAGCCCGTACGAATGCGCCAGCTCGAGCTGATCCGCACGCTCGAGGATGCCGAGCTGGTCGTCGCACGCCACGCGCTCGCCTCCCCGCTCGGGATCCGGCACCTCCACGCGCTGGCCGAACGCCTCTCGATCGGGACCGTCGACGTGCGCGACGTCACACGCGCCGACCCCGACGAGGGTGACGCAAGTGCCGAGACGATCGCCCGCCTGACGGCGATCCGCCGGCTCGCGGCGTCGCACACCCGGGCCACGACCGGCTCGGCGGCCCGCCTCATGCGCGAGCTGGTGCACCTGCGGCTCCAGCGATCGCAGGTCGAGCGCGTGATCGCGTCGCTCGAGGGCGCAGCGGCCGAGCAGCGCCGGCTGCGCCGGCGGGTGAAGGCGCTCGCGCGCACCCGCGGGCCGGCGCTCGAGACCACCCGCAAGCTCCTCACCCGCAGCGAGTCGACCGCCGGCATGTCGCTCGAGGAGCTCGACCACGCCCTGCACGCCATCCGCAGCGCCACCCGCGACGCCGATGCGGCGCGCGCGAAGCTCGTCGAGGCGAACATGCGGCTCGTGGCGGCCATCGCGCGCCGCTTCGCGCACCGCGGGCTCGATCTCCCCGACCTGATCCAGGAAGGCACGATCGGCCTCCTGCGCGCGATCGACCGCTTCGAGCGCAGCCGCGGCGTCCAGTTCGCCACCTACGCGACCTGGTGGATCCGACAGGCCATCGGCCGGGCCCTCACCAGCCAGGCACGGCCGGTGCGCCTGCCGATCAACGTCGAGGAGGAGCTGCAGACCCTGCGCCGCGAGCGCGATCGCCTCTCGCGGGTCGCGGGCCAGCAACCCTCGGCGCGGGAGCTGGCGAGCCGTCTCGGCGTTTCGGTCGAGCGGGTCGGGGCCCTGCTCGCCGTCGAGCACGACTTCGCGCGCCAGCTCGTTCCCCTGGACGAGAAGCTCGAAGCCGACGACGACCGCACGCACGGCGACGCGCTCGCCGACACGCAGAGCATGACGCCGCTCGAGGCCGCGCTCGCGCGCGGGCTCGCCGCGCAGACCGAGCGCGCGCTCGCCGGCCTCACGCCGAAGGAGCGCAAGGTGCTCCGCCTGCGCTACGGTCTGGGTCGCTGCTTCGATCACACGCTCGAGGAGATCGGCGCCCAGCTCGGCGTGACCCGCCAGCGCATCCTGCAGATCGCGACCCGCGCGATCGACAAGCTCCGCCACTCATCGCGGGCGGGCGCGCTGCGCAGCTTCTACGATCCCTGAGCCTCAGGCGAACTGCATCTCGGCCACGTCGCGGGCGACCCGCAACGGCGCCCCCGACGCCGCCTTCACGTCGTCGACGCTGAGGCCCGGAGCGATCTCGCGCAAGAGGAAGCCCTCGGGCGTCACTTGCAAGTAGGCGAGATCGGTCACGATGTCGGTCACGCAGCCGCGCGCGGTCGCGGGATAGCTGAGCGCCGGCACCAGCTTCGACGCGCCGCTCTTCTCGCGGTGATACATGATGACGATGAGGCGCCCGCCCCCGGCGGCGACGCCGGCCGCCAGGTCCATCGCGCCGCCGATGCCACCGACGCCCGTCGCGGGCACGTTCCAGTTCGCGAGGTCGCCGTTCGGCGCCACCTGGAAGCCGCCGAGGACGACGGTGGACACACGTCCGGTGCGCGCCATCGCGAACGAGACGGTCGAGTCGAAGTACGCCGTGCCGGCGACCGGCGTCACGAGCTGTCCGCTCGCGTTGTAGAGGTCGATGTCCTCCTCGCCCTCGGGCGGAAAGGCGCCGAAGCCGAGGATGCCGTTCTCGGAGTGGAGCGTCAGGCCGCGTCCCTCGATGAAGTTCGAGACCAGCGTCGGGAGCCCGAGGCCGAGGTTCACGTACTCGCCCGGACGCAGGAGCGCCGCCACGCGCATCGCCATCAGGTCGGGCGGAAGCCCGGTCGCTCCTTCGCGGGCGGTCTGCCCCTCCATCGACCGCGTGCGGCCCGCCATCATGACGATCTGCCGCACGATCGCCGGATCCCAGCGCTGCGTGGTCTTCACCATGCGGTCCACGAAGATGCCCGGCGTGTGCACGGCCTCGGGGTCGATGGCGCCGAGCGGCACCAGCTCGCGCACCTCGGCGATCGTCGTGCGCGCACCGGTCGCGAACGCCGGACCGAAGTTGCGCGCGCCGCGACGGTACGTGAGGTTGCCGATCGGGTCGGCCTGCTGTGCCGCGAGCAGCGCGAAGTCGGCGCGGATGGCGCGCTCGAACAGATGCGGCCGGCCGTCGAACTCGCGCACCTCTTTGCCCTCCTCCACCACCGTGCCCACCCCGACAGGCGTGTAGAAACCGGCGAGCCCGGCGCCGCCGGCGCGCACCCGCTCGACCATCGTGCCCTGCGGCGTCAGCTCGAGCTCGACCTCGCCGGCGCGGATCTGCTCCGAGAAGGGCGTCGGTCCGACCGGCAGGACCGCGAACGTGCAGATGAGCTTTCGCACCTGTCGCTTCTCGGCGAGGATCTGGAGCGACGTCGGTCCGGCGGCCGTCGAGTTGCAGACGACGGTCAGGTCCTTCACGCCGTGCTCCTGCAGCGCCAGCAGGCAATCGGTCGGCCACGCCTGCGGGGGTCCGAACGAATGCACGAGCAGGGTGTCGCCGTCCTTCACGTCGGCGACGGCCTCGAGGGCCGTCTCGCACACGCGTTTGGTCGCCATCGAACGCTTCTCGTGCCACGAGCGGTCCAGTGCACGCAAACGGTCGGCGGCCCAGGCCTTCCGCTCGCGCGCGACGTGCGCTACGTCTGGTTCGGCAGCGACCGAGGGACGGCGATCAGTGGCAACGTGAGAGCGTCGCCATGAAGCGCCGATGGCCACATCATGCGCGGCAAGCGAATGACCATCTTCACCGGCGAGCGCGACCGCTGGAAGCATCGCCCGCTCTACCTGGCGATCCTCGAGTACCTGAAAGCCAACGGCTGCGCGGGGGCGACGGTCACCAGAGGCCTCGCCGGTTTCGGTGCGCACTCACACATCAAGACGAGCGTGCTCGTCGAGGTGTCCGTCGACCTGCCGATCGTGATCACGGTGGTCGATTTGCCCGACAAGATCGACAAGTTCGCGGATCACGTTGCCGGTATGCTCAGCGCCGGCACCATCACGGTCGAGGATACCGAGGTTCGCTTCTACTCCGCGGCCTTTCGGGGCGGCGTCCCGGACGTGAGTGTCGCGGACGTCATGACGCGATCCGCCGAGACGGTGACCGCGGAAACGTCGATCGCGGAGGTGGTCCGGAAGCTTCTCGAACGCGACCATACCGCGTTGCCCGTCGTGGACGCGCAGGGGCTCGTCGTGGGGATGGTGGGCGATCAAGACCTCCTGCGGGCGGGCCTCACGTCGGCGAGCTTGAGCCTGCACAAGGCCGCGGACGCGGCGACCGTGGCCGAGGTCCTTCGCAGCCTTCAGTCCCGGGGGACGACCGTCGGGGAGGCGATGGCGAAGCCTGCCGTCACGATCGCGGAAGCGGCGCCGCTCAAGGACGCTGCGCAACTGATGCACGGGCGGGGCTTGAAGCGCCTCCCGGTCGTCGATGAACGGGGTTGCCTCGTCGGCGTCGTCAGCCGCCTCGACGTTCTGTCGAGCATCGCCGAGGGCTACACCCGCCGCAGCGTGCCCCAGACGCAGCGACTTCCCCAGGAGCATCGTCGCGTGTCCGAAATCATGGACCGTGAAGTGCCGTCCGTCCGAGAGACCACGCCCTTGGCCGAGGTGGTCGAGAAGCTCCTCGGCTCGGATGCGAAGCGCGTCATGGTCGTCGACGACGCGGGACGCCTCGTCGGCGTCATCGCCGACACCGACCTCCTGGCGCGGGTCGACCCGGGTGAGCGCCCTGGCATCTTCACGCTCCTGCGGAGCCGCTGGAATCGAAGCGCAGAGCACAAGGTACGGCGCGCCTCCGGGCAGCGCGCGGCCGACGTCATGAGCAGCCCTCCCATCTCGGTGCGGAGCGACGCGACGGTCATCGAGGCTCTCACCCTCTCGGTGACCAGGCACATCAAGCGGCTCCCCGTCGTCGATACCCAGGGCAAGGTCGTGGGAATCGTGTCCCGCCCGTCACTGCTCGCCGCCTCGCTTGACCTTGCGGCCACGACGCCTGCCTGAGGAACGCGGTCTCGCCGCGAAGCCCTCCTCGACGAGTCGTCGATGGGAGCAGCGTCGAAACGCGACGCCGACGTTCGCGGCGACGTCGCCGACGGCATCGAACGCCTGGTCGTCCGTCACGATCTCCACCACGTCCCCCGGTCGCGCCGTCCCGAGCCACAGGCCGACCACCGCCGCGATCCGCATGTCGCTCCAGTCCTTGACCCCGGCCGAAGGCGCGCTGTGGACGAGCTCGGCCCCATGGCGGGCGAACAGGCGCGCCGTCTGTTGGCTCACCACGCGCCAATTCCCGATGGCGACGATCCTCGCCGTCGAGCCGGGCCGGTCGAGCCCCAGATACGACAGCATCCGCTGCGCGTGCTCGAGGCGATTCGAGTTCTCCACGTCGAAGAACACGATCCGGCGACGGCTCGCGTACGCGCGTTGATCTTCGTCGTCGGTCACGAGCCTAACGAAGCCGCAGCATCGCGAGTGCGCCTGCTGCTCCGGTCATCGCAGCGTACGTGAACCCGGCGGCCGGCGAAACGCCCACCCACAGGGCACCGACGACCGAGCTCGCCACGAGATCGCCGACGCCGTTGACCGCAGCGAGCGCGCCGTAGCCGGTCCCTCGCACGCCCTCCGGAAGGAGATCAGCGGCGACCGTCGCCTCGAGCACTTCTTCGGCCGCCATCGCCACGCCGGCCAGAACGAACAGACCCGCCAGGACGACGATACCGGGGTGATCGGCGGCGGCCACGAAGCCGAGCGCCATCGCCGCGTACGCCGCGTACCCGGCGGCCAGCACGCGGCGCGCGCCCACGCGCTCGCCGAGCACGCCGATGCCGTACGACGAGCAGGCATGCACCAGGTTGTGAAGAGCGTACATCGCCACCGCCATCCGCTCGGGCGGGACGCTCGAAGACGACCCCAGCAGGGAGACGGCGCGCAGGATCAGGAGAGAGCGCGCGAAATCACCGAGCCCGAAGAGAAATACGGCCACGAGGAATCGCCGGAACGGAGCCGGTAGGTCCGCGAGGCTCGCTCGAAGCGGCGGCCGCCGACGCGGCTTACCCAGCTCCGGTGCGCTTGCAAAGGCTGCGATTGAGAGAATCCCCGGCACGAGGGTCGCCAGGAAGATCGTACGGTAGCCGAACCGTCCCAGGAGCAGGAGCGCGAGCAACGGCCCCAGCACCGCGCCGACCGTGTCCATCGCACGATGAAAGCCGAATGCACGCCCACGAGCCGTCGCGGGGACGGCTTCGGCAAGCATCGCGTCCCGCACGGGCCCGCGCATGCCACGGCCGACCCAGCTCGCCGCGCGAACGCCCAGCACTTGGCTGGGCACCCGCGCGAGGGCCAGGGCCGCCATGCCGATGCCGGTCGCCGCGTACCCGACGACGCCGATCGGCCTTCGGTGCCGCAACCCGTCGCTGTACCAGCCTGCGAGGAGCTTGGCTGCGGTCGAGAGCGCGTCCGATATTCCCTCGACGAAACCCAATGACGCGGCTGACCCGCCGAGCGACACCAGGAAGAGCGGGAGGACCGCGGTCGCCGTCTCGTGTCCTGCATCGGAGAGGAGGCTCGCGACGCCGAACGCGAGAACGGTACGATTGAGCCACGGCGGCACGCTTGGCCGGGGTTCTCCCGTCCGGGTGTCCCCGCCACGGAGCTCATCCATGGGAGGAAGCCTCCAACGGGAGGGGGCCGCTCAGATTCGTCTCGGCGACGATGGTCGCACGCGCGCGCAGCGATCTGAGCCGTTCGACTTCCTGCCGGACCGCATCTTCGCCCTGCGCATGCTGCGCGCGGGCGTCCGCCAGGGACCGCCGCGCGGCCTCGCCAATGTCGCGGAGATGTCGACGAACCTCGGCCTCGAGATCGCGGCCGCTGGCGCGCGCCTGCTCGTCGAGGTCGTTGGTCACGCGCGACACGTTCACGGTCAGGAGACGCTCGAGATACCTCGTCGCCTCCCGCCCGATCGCGCGACGGGCGTACGGCGCGGGACGGAGCTGATCGAGCATCCAGCGCAACGGCGAGCGACCGGTCACCTGGAGCAGGTTCGTGTAGTAGAGGTGACTGGGCACGCGGAAGCCTACCTCGACGGGCATAGCGGGAATCCCGCTTGCATCGGACCGGATGGCATCGACCAGGCGCTCGAGAAACTCGTCCGCGAGCTGCACGAACCGCTGGGCTCCGATCCGATGGAGCTCCTCGGCCGCGGGGCGTTCCTCTGCACGCCAGCGCTCGGCGAGCTCCCGATGGAGGCGCCGAGCTTCAGCCAAGGCCCGTGTGCGGAGTACCTCGCGTCCCCCATCGCCGTCACGTACGAAACGAGCGAGCGCTTCTCTGGCCGCCGGCAGGGCACGATCGAGAAACGCCGCCTGCTGCGCCTGGAGGCGCCGGGCGAGACGTTGGTGCTCTGCGGCCATCAGCGCGCGAAGGTCCCCCAGCGTCTCCTCCGCGCGCGCCGCACATTCGGACAGTGCGGCAACCCTGCGCTCCGAGTCCTCGAGGGGTCGGAGCAATGCTCCGAGTCGCTCGTCGATCTCCCGACAGAGCCGATCAGCCAGACCGCGTATGCCTCGAAGCCCGGCGGTGGCGACGAGATGCTGGCGCGAATCCCGGGCGAGGCGCGCAAGGGTCCTCTCCAGACAGGCCCAGTCGCGAGGAGTTCCGCCGGCAAGCCGCTCCGTCGCGCTCACCGCCAGAATGGAACCGGGATCCCTGCCGAGACGCTCGCGCAGGACGCGGGTCGTGAACACCTCGGCCTCGTGGCGCTCGGCATTCGAGAAGCGATCCGCCTTGCTCAGCACGAACAGGAGCGTCTCCGTCTGGGCCGCGATCTCCTCGATCAGCGTCAGCTCGTCGGCCGAGATCGGCGGATCCACGCCGAGCACGACGACGGCGGCATCGACGTGTGGAACGAACGCCCGCGTGGCGGCCGTGTTGTGCGCAACGACCGAGCCGATGCCAGGGGTGTCGACGAGGCACAGCCCGTCGCGCAGGAGCCTGCTCGGCACGGACACCTCCACCGTGTCAACTCGCTTCGTGTTGCCGGGATTCTCTTGCTCGGTGACGTACGCGGCCAGGAGACGCGGGTCCACATCGGTCCAGCCTTCGGGAAGCTCGACCCGCACCGCGAGCCGCTCGCCGCCACGGACGACCGTCACGACGCTCGTCACCGGAGCGACGCCTGTCGGAAGGATGGGCGCGCCGACGAGCGCGTTGACGAGCGACGACTTGCCCCGCTTGAACTGACCGACGCAGGCGACGAAGAAGCGGCCTTCGGAAAGCCTGGTGGCGAGATCCAAGGCCTCGCGGGCGAGCGCCGCCCTGCCGAGCTCGGCGGCAACGGCAGCCAGTTCGGTGAGCCCCTCCCGTGTTCGTTCCGATTCGATCGCCATCGCCGTCGTCCCAGCGGACGCCGTGCGGCGGATCGTCGAAATCAGCTCCCGCGGGCATCCCCTGCAGGAGTCATCATCCCCGGCCGAGGCCAGGGCGGTTCGGGCGAACCCCATCGCCCATCGAGTGCTGTTACCTGGCTATAGCTCACGGCGAGCGCAGTCAACGCACCTTGATCCGACCGCAGGCCGGCGATAGCCCTCGTCGCGCATGACGCGGCTCATCGGGGCGACGACCGCCGGCGTCCTCCTCGCGCTCGCGGCACTGCACGTCTACTGGGCGGCGGGCGGGACGTGGGGCACGCGGGTCACCGTTCCCGAGCGTGACGGGCAGCCGCTCTTTGCACCGTCGATCGCGGCAACCCTGGTCGTGGCCGCCCTGCTGCTCGCCGCCGGCGGGATCGTGCTCGGTCGGCTCGGCGTAGTGGCGGGCACCCTGCCGCGTTGGCCGTTCGTCGCCGGCACCTGGGTGCTGTTCTTCGTGTTCGCGGGGCGCGCGATCGGCGATTTCCGATGGATCGGATTCTTCAAGGCCCCGACGCCCACGGCGTTCGCGCGCTGGGACGCGTGGCTCTACTCGCCGCTCTGCGCCCTCATCGCGTGCGGGTGCCTCGTCGTGGCGCTGCGCGACTGACGGCGCCCGTCAGCTTCCCATCTTCACGATCATGTCGAACTCGGCCTTGGTGAGCGGCACGACCGAGAGCCGGGACTGTCGCACGAGCTTGATGTCACGCAGGGCCGGCGTCGCCTTGATGGCTTCGAGCGTGACGGGCTTGGCGAGCGGCTTCACCGGGACGAGGTCGACGACCACCCAGCCTTTCTCCTTCGTGGTCGGGTCGGGGTAGGCCGTGCGCACGACCTCGGCGACGCCGACCACCGCCTTGCCCTCGACCGAGTGGTAGAAGAGGACCGGGTCGCCGACCTCCATGGCCGCGAGGTTGTTGCGCGCCTGGAAGTTGCGGACGCCGTCCCACATCGTGCGGCCGTCGCGCACGAGGTGATCCCACGAGTACTTGGTGGGCTCCTGCTTCACGAGCCAGTGGCCCTTGGCCATGTGCGGGTCCGCGCGCTACGCGGCTTCGAACAGACCGGCGGCGCCCATGCCGCCCCCGATGCACATGGTGACGATGCCCCAGCGACCCTTGCGGCGGCGCAGCTCGCGCAGCAGCGCGCCCACCATGCGGGAGCCGGTCATGCCGTACGGGTGCCCGATCGAGATCGAGCCGCCGTTCGGGTTCAGCTTCTCCATCGGGATCCCGAGCTTGTCGCGACAGTAGACGACCTGCGACGCGAACGCCTCGTTCAGCTCGACGACGTCGATGTCGTCGATCTTGAGGCCGGCGCGCTTCAAGAGCTTCGGTACCGCGAAGACCGGACCGATGCCCATCTCGTCGGCCTCGCAGCCGGCGAACACCGTGCCGCGGAAGTAGCCGAGCGGCTTCACGCCGAGCGCCTTCGCGCGCTCGGCCGACATGATGAGCGTGGCCGACGCGCCGTCGGAGAACTGCGAGGAGTTGCCGGCCGTCACGCTGCCCGTCGGGTTGAAGGCGCCCGGAAGCTTGCGGAGGCCTTCGATCGTCGTGTCGGGACGATTGCACTCGTCCTTCGCGACCGTCACCTGCTTCTGCGACTTCGCGCCGGTCGCCTTGTCGGTCACCTCCATGGTGACCGTCATGGGCGTGATCTCCTCCTTGTCCTTGCCGGAGGTCTGGAAGGCCGCGGTGCGCTGCTGGGAGGCCAGCGCGAGCTCGTCCTGCGCCTCGCGCGACACCTTGTAGCGCTCGGCCACGATCTCCGCCGTGAGCCCCATCGGCATGTAGACCTGCTTGTAGTGCTCCGTCAGCCACGGGTTGAAGAGCATGTGCTTGGAGAAGTCGTTCTGCATCAACGTGATCGACTCGAGGCCGCCCGCCATGACGGCGTCGGCGCCCTCGTTCTCGACCATGTGCGCGGCGACGGCGACGGCGTTGAGCCCCGAGGAGCAGAAGCGCGACACCGTGCCGCCCGCGACCTCGTGCGGAAGCCCCGCCAAGACCGCCACGTTGCGTCCCACGTTGAAGCCCTGCGGCCCCTCCGGGAAGCCCGTGCCGAACACGACGTCGTCGATCTCCTTCACGTCGAGCTGCGGCACCTTGGCGAGCACCGCCTTCACGCAGTGCGCCGCCATGTCGTCGGGCCGCGTGAGGTTGAAGGACCCTCGGAACGACTTCGCGAGCCCGGTGCGCTGGCTCTCGACGACCACGGCTTCACGGATCTTGCGCATGACCTGCATGGGCGCTCTTCTCCTTGCGATGGGGGTTGTGACGAACCCGGAATGACTCGCAGGGCGAAGGAGAAGATGCAAGGCCTCGACGCGACGGCTATCCGGGAGGGAGCGAGCGCAGGTAGCGCAGGATGGAGCGGACGTCCCTGGGGGACAGCAGGCGGCTCATGTGCGGCATCTGCGGCTGCACGTCGCCCACCATGTGCCACACGTCGCGGCGCAGGGCCTCGGGGTCCTTCTTCGCGAAGTAGGCGGCGTCGAAGACGACCGTCGGCCGCTTCTCCGTCGCCCAGTCGAACCCGGGGCCGCGCCCGTCGTCGCCGTGGCACGCGGCGCAGAAGCGTGAATACGTCTCGTAGCCGGGCGAGAGAATCCGCACGAACGCGACGAGGGCAGTCTGGTTCTCGCGCAGGCCGAAGTCCGGGATCGCGGGCATTTTGGCGTGGCCATGGCGGACGCGGTCGACGAGCGCGTCGTCGCTGGTCGCCCGCTGATACGCGGGGTCGGAGAGATCGCGCGGCGCCTTCGTCACGCCGAGCGGGAGCACCGTCGAGGCGTGCCCGAACGGTCCGTGGCAGACCTCGCAGCGGTCGACGTACAGCTCCTGTCCGCGTTCGGCGACGCGCCAGTCGATCTTCGGCAGGCGCTGCATGTGCGCAACCAGGGTCTCGGTGTCGCCCGCACGGGCGCGGAGCGCCTCGGGATCCCGCGCGAGACCGAGCGGGCGACCGTGACGGATGCGCTCGACCAGGACGTCGTCGTCGTAGCGCGTGAGGATCCCGTCGCGCAGGTTGCGGGGCCGCGGCGAGAAGAGATCCGCGTCGGGCCCGTCGCCTCGTGCGTCGGTGCCGTGACAGACCGCGCAATATGCGTCGAAGAGGAACTTCCCGTCGCGCTGCTCGCCGCTCGCGGCCGACGCCGCGACCCCGAGTACGAGCGCTCCCAGCCACCACCGCCGCAGGGACGTCATGGTGCGGGCGTGGTGCAAAGCCCTTGCCGCCTCCCGATGCCTTGACGCACCGATCGCTCGACGCGCGTCCCGTCGCGCTTCTGAGAACGCGCGCACGGCATGGTGGCGCAATTCGGAATGGCCCGGCGGATTCCACCCGGCCCGAGCCGACGGCCCCCGGCTTGCATGGTCGTCTCGAGACAATGACCGACTACGACGCGATCATCATCGGCTCGGGCTCTGGAGGGTTGACGGCGGCGCTCGCCCTCGCGCGCGCCGGCAAGAAGGTCGTCGTCTTCGAGCAACACGATCATCCCGGCGGCTACACTCAATCATTCTCGCTCGGTGGTTTCCAGTTCAGCCCGGGCGTGCACTACATCGGCGGCCTCGGCCCCGGCGGCGGCTTGCGCGAAATCTACGAAGGTCTCGGCGTCGCCAACGACCTCCTCTTCTTCGAGCTGAACCCCGACGGTTACGACCACGCCATAATCGGCCGCGAGCGCTTCGACTTCCCGAAGGGCCAGGGCCGTCTGGCCGCCCGCTTGAAGTCGCGTTTTCCAGCCGAGGCCGGCGGCATCGACGGCTACCTCGACACGGTCGCGCGGATGACCGCGGAGGTGGGGCGTGCGCTCCCGGTGCACGACGCACGCGAGGCGGCGTTGCTGCCGCTGCGGATGCCAACCGTGCTGCGCTACGGGCTCCGCTCGCTCGACCGTCTTCTCGACCGCTTCACGCACGATCCCTTGCTGCGGGCGATCCTCTCGATCCAGGCGGGCGACCACGGCATGGCGCCATCGCGCGCCCCGGCGATTCTCCACGCCAGCGTCGCCAGCTACTACATGGACGGTGGCTGCTACCCGCGTGGCGGTGCGCAGGCCATCGCCGACGCGCTGGTCGCGCGCATCCGTGACGGGGCGGGCGAGGTGCGCGTGGGAACCCCGGTCGAGCGCATCTTCATCGAAGGCGGTGTCGCGCGTGGCGTCGGCCTCGCGGACGGAACCCTCCTGCGCGCCGACATCGTGATCTCGAACGCCGATCCGGGCGTCACCTGGGGCCGTCTCGTGCCCGCGGAGCACGTCGGAGCCCGCCTGCGCAACCGGCTCGCACGCATGCGCTACTCGAGCTCCACCTTGAGCCTGTTTCTCGCCGTGGACATGGACGTGCGCGCGGCGGGCCTCGACTCCGGGAACTGCTGGTTCAGCCGAACGACGGACGTCGAGGCGTCGTACGCGCTCGCGGAGCGCACCGACCTGGCCGCCATCGACGAGGTGCCCGGGCTCTTCCTCAACGTGACGACGCTGAAGGATCCAACCCGGCGGCGCGACGGAAAGCATACGATCGAGGCGATCTGTCTCGCGTCGTACGAGGCGTTCGCGAAGTGGAAGGACTCGACACCCGGCCGGCGCCCCGAGGACTATCGGCAGCTCAAGCGGCGGCTCGCAGACAAGATGCTCGACGCCATCGAAGTGTTCGTCCCGGGCGTACGCCGCCACGTCGTGTTGCAGGCGCTCGGCACGCCGCTCACGAACGCACGCTACCTGGCGGCGACGCGCGGGGGCATCTACGGGATCGAGAAGAGCTTGCGCAATCTGGGGCCGCTCAGCTTCCCGATCCGTTCGCACATCCCGGGGCTCTACCAGTGCGGGGCGAGCACGATCGCGCCCGGCATCCTCGGCGTGACGACCTCGGGTCTCCTGGCCGCGCAGGCCGCCCTCGGCGTCCCGCGCGAGGCGTTGCTCACGGCGAAGGGACAGTCGCTGCGCGTCCACCCGGCCGACGACCCGGCATCGTGGCCGCCGGAGCTGCGGAGCCGGGTGGTGGCCTAGGTCGAGCCGGTCTACTCGACGACCCAGGTCTCGCCGCTGTGCAGGAGCCGCTTCAGGTCGGGCGTGGTCTTGGCCTTGGCCGCGGCCACCTGCGCGGCCAGCGCGTCCTCGTAGCACGGCCGCTCGACCGCCGTGAACACGCCGATCGGCGTCGGGAACGCCGGTGACCCCATCCGCGACAGCAGGTAGGCGAGCGCCGGATTGGTCTCGTCGTGGACGAGCAGCTCCCGTTCCGTGACGCCGCTCCCGAGCGTCACGATCTCGGGGCGATAGTCGCGGAGCCGGATCCCCTTGTCGCGGTTCTTGCCGAAGATGAGCGGCTTGCCGTGCTCGAGGAGAAGCGTGTGGTCGGCTTTGCGATCCTTCTCGGTCACGTCGGCGAAGGCGCCGTCGTTGAACACGTTGCAGTTCTGGAGCACCTCGACGAACGAGCCGCCCTTGTGCGCGTGGGCGCGCCGGACGATCTCCTGCAGGTGCTTGGTCTCGACGTCGACCGTGCGCGCGACGAAGCTCGCCTCGGCGCCGAGCGCGAGCGCGATCGGGTCGAACGGGTGGTCGATCGAGCCGACCGGCGTCGACTTCGTGATCTTCCCGACCTCGGACGTCGGCGAGTACTGCCCCTTCGTGAGGCCGTAGATCCGGTTGTTGAAGAGCAGGATGTTGAGGTCGAGGTTGCGACGCAGGACGTGGATCAGGTGATTGCCGCCGATCGAGAGCGCGTCGCCGTCGCCGGTCACGACCCACACCGAGAGCTCGGGGCGCGTCGCCTTGATGCCGGACGCGATCGCCGGTGCACGGCCGTGGATCGAGTGCACGCCGTACGTGTTGACGTAGTACGGGAAGCGGCTCGAGCAGCCGATGCCCGAGACGAAGACGAAGTTCTCGCGTGCGACGCCCAGCTCGGGCAGCACCTTCTGCACCTGCGCCAGGATCGCGTAGTCGCCGCACCCCGGGCACCAGCGTACTTCCTGATCGGAAACGAAATCCTTCTTGGTGAGGGTCGCCATCACGCCGCGGCCTCCGCCTTCCCATTGATGAGCTTGAGGCACCGGCCGACGAGCTCGCTCACCTTGAACGGGCGGCCCTGCACCTTGTTGAAGCCGATCGCGTCGACCAGGTAGTCGGCGCGAATGAGGCGGACGAGCTGTCCCAGGTTCATCTCCGGGACGAGCACCCGCCGATAGCGACCCAGGATCGCCGGCAGATCGGGCGGTAGCGGGTTCAGGTGCCGCAGGTGGGCGTGTGCGACGGCGTGCCCCTGCGCGCGGAGCTGGCGCACCGCCTCGCGGATGGCGCCGTACGTGCTGCCCCACCCCACGACGAGGAGATCGCCCCGCTCCGGTCCGAACATTTCGGTCGGCGGAATCTCGCGCGCGATGCCCGCGATCTTGCGCGCGCGGGTACGGATCATCTGCTCGTGGTTCATCGGCGCGTAGCTGACGTTGCCGGTCACGTGGTCGTGCTCGAGGCCGCCGATGCGATGCTCGAGCCCCGGCGTGCCGGGCACGACCCACGCGCGCGCGAGCTTCTGCTCGTCGCGCAGGTACGGATAGTAGCCCTGTGGATCCGTCCGGAACTTGACCGTTATGGGCGGCAGCTTGTCGGGATCCGGGATGAGCCACGGCTCGGCGCCGTTGGCGAGGTAGCCGTCGGTCAGCAGGATCACCGGCGTCATGTACGTGACGGCGATCCGCACCGCCTCGTAGGCCATGAGGAAGCAGTCGGCCGGCGTCGAGGCGGCCAGGATCGGGATCGGGGCTTCGCCGTGCCGGCCGTACATCGCCATCAGGAGGTCGGCCTGCTCCGTCTTGGTCGGCATGCCGGTCGACGGGCCGGCGCGCTGGATGTCGGTGATCACGAGCGGCAGCTCGACCGCGAGGGCGAGCCCCATCGTCTCGGCTTTGAGGTTCATTCCCGGACCGCTCGTCGTCGTGAGCGCGATCGCGCCGCCGAAGGCGGCGCCGAGCGCCGCGCCGATGCCGGCGATCTCGTCCTCGGCCTGGAACGTGTAGACGTCGAACTGCTTCAGCGCCGCCAGCTCGTGGAGCACGTCGCTCGCCGGCGTGATCGGGTAGCTGCCGAGGAAGAGCGGCCGTCCGGCCTTGTGCGCCGCCGCGACGAAGCCGAGCGCCGTCGCCGTGTTGCCCGTGATGTTGCGGTACTTGCCGGGCGTGATCGCGGCCGGCTTCACCTCGTAGGAGACCGCGAACAGCTCGGTCGTCTCGGCGAAGTTGTAGCCGGCCTTCAGCACGCGCAGGTTCGCCTCGACGAAGAGCGGGTTCTTCTTGAAGCGGTCGCGGATGAACGCCTCGGCCGGCTCGAGCGGCCGGTGGTAGAGCCAGGACACGATACCCAGGCAGAGGAAGTTCCGGCAGCGGAACACCTCGCGCGCGGAGAGCGAGAGGTCCTTCAGGGCGTTGCTGGTGAGCTTCGCCACGTCGATCGGGAAGACCTGGTACTTCGCGAGCGAGCCGTCGCCGAGCGGGCTCCGCTCGAAGCCCGCGCGCTTCAGGTTCTGCTCGTTGAAGCCCTCGTGGTCGACGATGAGGATCCCGCCCGGCTGCAGGTCGTCGATGTTTGCCTTCAAGGCCGCCGGGTTCATGGCGACGAGGACGTCGAGGTCGTCGCCCGGCGTGAAGACCTCGTGCGACGAGAAGCTCAGCTGGAACGCGCTGACGCCGGCGAGCGTGCCGGCCGGGGCCCGGATCTCGGCCGGAAAGTCCGGCAACGTGGCGATGTCGTTGCCCGCGATCGCGGACTCGGCCGTGAACTGCATACCCGTGACCTGCATGCCGTCGCCCGAGTCGCCCGCGAAGCGGATGACGACCTGATCGCGCGCCTCGACGCGCTTGGGGCTCGTGGCCGAACCGTCGGACATGAAGCGAAACCTCCTAGCGTCGTACCGGGGCTTCCGTGCCCGCGGATCTCCTCCTATCGCGTATAGCTGGAGCACCCACGAGCCGCAATCCAAACGCAGCGGCCGTGATATGACACGGTGCAAGGGAGGACGACATGGGGGACCTCGACGGACAGATCGCATTCGTGACCGGAGCCGGCTCGGGGCTCGGGCGCGAGATCGCACGCACGCTCGCGGGCGCCGGTGCGCGTGTCGCCGTCAACGATCTCCGCAACGAGGCGGCGACGGCGGTCGCGCGGGAGCTCGCCGGCGCACTCGCTTGCGAGCCGCTCGTCGGTGACGTCGCCGACTCGGCCGCGGTCCGACGCTGGTTCGAGACGCTCGCCGCCGCGACCGGCGGGCGCCTCGACGTCCTCGTGAACAACGCGGGCTTCGCCGAGATCGATCCGGAGACGAGCGATCGGATCGGACGACAGCTCCAGGAGCTCGGCGCAACCGGGCGCGTGACGACGCCGCTCGAGGCGACCGCGCGCATGACCGACGAGCGCTGGTCACGCATGCTCGCCGTCCATCTGGACGGGACGTTCCGCTGCACGCGCGAGGCGCTGAAGCTCATGGCTCCGCGCCGCAGCGGTCGCATCATCAACATCGCCAGCATCGCCGGCACGACGGGGATCGCGGGCGCGCCCCACTACTCGGCGGCCAAGGCGGGGATCATCGGCTTCACGAAGGCGGTCGCACGCGAGGTGGGCCCGCAGGGCATCCTCGTGAACGCGATCGCTCCGGGGTACATCGAGACGCCGCTCCTCGCCGTCATGGGGCCGCATCGTGAGCTGCAGTCGGCGGCGATCGCGAGCCAGACGCTCGTCGGCCGGCTGGGCGAGACGCGCGAGGTCGCCGCGACGGCGCTCTTCCTGGCCGGACCCGGCGCGTCCTACTTCACCGGGCAGGTGCTGTCGCCGAACGGGGGGCTCGTCGTCTGAGCGCGATCGCCTCCTGCAGGATCCTCAGCTGGTACGCCGTGGCGCCCTGGTAGCCGATCCGGTTTGCCGGCACCTGCAGGGCGTACTCGAAGAACGCGAGTCCCCAGCTGACCAGGATCGCGGTCCACAGCGAGAGCTGGCGGAAGCGCAGGTGGCCGTACCATGCGGCGGTCATGAAGACGTTCGAGAGCGTGAGCAGGCCGCTCGTGCGCGCGAGCGGTGGCATGACGTACGACCGTAACGAGTCGGGCGGCGAGACGCGCGCCGCAGCGTGCTTGACGGCGCCGGCGACGCGATCCTAAGGACGTGCGCCATGCGGCCGTGGCCGGTGATCGTGCTCGTGGCCGGGCTGCTCGCCTCGAGCGTGGCGGGCGCCGCCGGCGGACCGCCCACCGTCGTGTTCCTTTCGGACTTCGGCACGCGGGACGACGCGGTCGCCATCTGCAAGGGCGTCATGCTGCAGGTCGAGCCGGCGCTGCGCACGATCGACCTCACGCACGAGGTGACCCCGTTCGCGATCGCCGACGGGGCGCGCCTGCTGGCCGACACGGCGGCACACTACCCCGCGGGCACGGTCTTCCTGGCGGTCGTCGATCCGGGGGTCGGGAGCACCCGCAAGCCGATGGTTGCGCGCACGAAGCGCGGGCAGTTCCTGGTCCTGCCCGACAACGGCCTCGCGACGCTGGTGGCGGAGCGCGACGGCCTGGTGGGCGCCCGCGAGATCGCGAACCCCGCCTGGATGCGCGCCGGCGGGCGGTCGTCCACCTTCCACGGCCGCGACGTCTTCGCCCCGGTCGCCGCCCACCTGGCGCGCGGCGAGGACTGGACGAAGGTGGGCCCGCCCATCGAGACGCCGCTCCGGCTCGACCTGCACATGGCGTCGCTCGACGGCGATGTCCTGCGCGGACGGGTGGTCGCCACCGATGGACCCTTCGGCAACCTCATCACCGACGTCGATGCCCGCGTCTTCGCGAAGCTCGGCTACGGGATCGGCGACGGCGTACCGATCGAGATCGGGAGCGAGCGGTTGGTCGTTCCCTTCGTGCGAACGTTCAGTGACGTTCCGATCGGCGCGCCGCTGCTCTACGTCGACTCGCGCGACCGCCTCGGCGTCGCGCTGAACCAGGGCAGCTTCGCCGATACGCATCGCGTCGTGCCGCCGGCGCCGCTGGTCGTGCGTCGCAAGGGTACACCCCCCTAGCGAGAACCCGGGGAGCGCCCGGCGGGCGAACGTTCCTCCGTCACGATCCCGCGCGTCGGAGCCCGAACGCCCGAATGAGGTTGTAGACGTGGGTCCGCGTGAGATCGAGGCGTCGTGCGGCCTGCATGATGTTCCAGCCCGACTCCTCGAGCGCGTCCTGGAGGAGCTGGCGCTGGAACTGCCGCGTCGCGTTCTGGAACGTCTCCGGGGGTGACGGCACGGCGTCGCCGGCTGGCATGGTGTCCGGAAAGATGTGGTTTCGCTCGACCGTCGGCGCGCCGTCGCCGACGGCGCGGATGACGCCGGCCTGGACCGCATGCGCGAGCTGTCGCACGTTGCCGGGCCACTCGGCCGCCTCGAGCGCCCGCAGCGCATCGCGCGACAGCGTCACCGCGGGGAAGTGATGCTGCGAGGAGGCCGCGGCGCAGAAATGCTGCGCCAGCGCCCGCACGTCCTCGCGTCGTTCGGCGAGCGCCGGCATGCGGATCGGCAGCACCTGCAGGCGATAGAACAGATCCTCGCGGAACCGTCGCTCCGCGACCGCCTGGGCGAGGTCGCCGTTGGTCGCCGCGATGACGCGGATGTCGGCCCGTACCGGCGCGGTGCCGCCGAGCGGGTAGTAGTCGTGCGACTGCAGGAGCTGGAGCAGCTTCGCCTGGACGGGTAACGGCAGCTCGCCGATCTCGTCGAGGAAGATCGTGCCGTGTTCCGCGGCCGCGACCTTGCCCTCGATCCGCCGCGTCGCCGTCGAGTGCGCACCCGGCAGCGCGCCGAACAGCTCGCTCTCCACCAGGCCCTCGGGCAGCGCGGCGCAGTTGAGCTCGACGAAGGGCTGCGTGGCCCGTGGGCTGTTCAGATGGATCAGACGGGCGAGCTGGCTCTTCCCGGTGCCCGATTCGCCGGTGAGGAGCACGCTCACGTCGAGCGGCGCGGCGATCGCCACCTCGCGCAGCACGGCCGCGAGCGCCGGGCTCCGGCCGATGACGCCGTCGAGCCGAAGCGACTTGCGGAGTCCCGCCGTGGGATCGCTCGCGACGCGCGCGCGCTCGCGGGTGATCACGAAATCGACCAGCGGCGCGATCCGGCGCGCGAAGAGCTCGGCGCGGGCCCGCTCGGCGGGACCGAAGAGCGCGCTGCCGGCGGGCCCTTGCAGATAGAGCACGCCGGTGGGCGGATCGTCGCCGATCGGAACGCACAGCACCGCCTCGATCCGGGCTTGGCGCACGCTCGTGCGCTCGCGGAACCGATCGTCGTCGAGCGCCGACGTGGTCTCGACCGTCTTCCCGGTCGCGAGCGCCTCGGCGATGATGCCCCGCGAGATCGCGGACCGGATGCCGTCGACGTCACCCGCTGCGAAGCCGTGCGCGATCCACCACCGGGATCCGCCCGATTCGTCATCGCCGCTGCTGAGCTCGAGGTAGCCGCGGGTGGCCCCACCCAGCTCGACGACGAGCCCGAGGGCCTCGCGCAGGAACGAGGCGACGTCCTCGAGGCCGCCCAGCTCGAGCAGGCGGAGGTAGAGGTCCCGTTCGGCGCGAATCCGCGAGAGCTGGTGGGCGAGGTCTTTGTCGTCCATGGGGTGCGGGGCTCACCCCTGATAGATCGCGCGCCCCCGATCTGACAACTACTTCGGGCGCCTACGGTCGAAATGCCGACAAGAGAAAATCCTTCCCGGCGGCGTGGCACCCGACGCAGATCCCGACGCCGCGCCCGCTGGAGAGCGCGTCCCGTCCGTCGAACGTCTCGAAGAAGTACCACCCGCGCCCGCGTGTGCTGCGTCGGCGTACCTTGCGCATGACCGACCAGCCGACGACCTCGTCGGTGCCTGCGAAGTAGAGCTCCTTCACCATGGCCGCACCGCGCCGTAGCGGGAGCACGCCACCGCGCAGGTCCTGCACCAGGACCGGACCGTACCAGGTGCGCACGTGGGGCCCGTGCACGGCGGCCTCCGACTCGTGGACCGCGGGCTCGGGCACGAAGCGCTGCCGGTACACGCCGTCGCGCAACCAGCGCAGGAGTGCGCGCGTGCTCGTCGGCGGAAGGTCCACCGGCTCCCCGGCGAACGCCGTCACGGCGGCGCAACAGACGACCAGTACGGCTACCACGCGCATGCTCATCTCGATGCGGGCGGTCGGTCTCGGTTACACCCGCGCAGCCGAAAGTTGACCCCGGAGGGGCCTGCCTCTAGCTTCGGCCGTCCCGTGGGACACATCGACGACGCCGCCCGCCTTCAGCTCCTCTACGAGCTCGGGTGCGCCTTCGCCTCGCAGCTCGAGCTGGGGGAGCTCCTCCCGCTCGTGGTGGAGAAGTGCCGCGACATGCTGGAGGCCGAGGGCGCCGCGGTGCTCCTCCTCGACCAGGATGCCGACGAGCTCTACTTCCCCTACGCTGCCAGCGGCGATCCCGAGGTCGCGGCGCGGCTCCTGCGGGCCCGCTTCCCCGCCGATCGGGGGGTCGCGGGGGCCGTCATCACGTCGGGACGCTCGCTGCGGGTCGACGACGTCACCGTCGACCCGCGCTTCTACCCCGGCGTCGACCAGAAGACCGGCTTCACCACCCGCAGCATCATCGCCGCCCCGCTGGTGGGTCCGCACGGTCCGATGGGCGTCGTACAGTGCGTGAACCGGCGCGAGGGAACCTCGTTCACCGACGGTGATCTCCTGCTCCTCG
The DNA here is from genome assembly GCA_035577985.1 of Candidatus Eisenbacteria bacterium. Lineage (NCBI taxonomy): Bacteria > Candidatus Eiseniibacteriota > Candidatus Eiseniibacteriota bacterium. Next base: position 35,464 of record DATJZY010000065.1, on the reverse strand, counting down.
AGTCGCTCGCGGCGAGCGTCACGGTCGCGATCGAGAACGCGCGCCGCTACGACGACCTGAAGGTCTCGGAGGCGCGCCTGCGGGCCCAGGTCGGCGCCCTCCGCCTCGACATCGCACGCCGCGAGCGGTTCGGCGAGATCGTCGGCACCAGCCCCGCGATCATCGAAGTCTTTCGTCTGATGGAGAGCGCCGCCGCGTCGACGATCGCCGTTCTGATCGAGGGCGAGACGGGCACCGGCAAGGAGCTGGTCGCGCGCGGCATCCATCGCGCGAGCCCGCGCGGCGACGGCCCCTTCGTCGCGGTCAACTGCGCCGCGCTGCCCGAGGCCCTGCTCGAGAGCGAGCTCTTCGGCCACCGGCGCGGGTCGTTCACCGGCGCGACCCACGACCAGCGCGGCCTCTTCGAAGCGGCGGGCGGTGGCACGATCCTGCTCGACGAGGTGGGCGAGATGCCGCTCGCCATGCAGGCGAAGCTCCTGCGCGTCCTCCAGGAGGGCGAGATCATCCCGGTCGGCGACACCCGTCCGCGGCGGATCGACGTGCGCGTGCTGTCGGCGACCAATCGGGACCTGTCGCACGCCGTCCTGAAGCAGACGTTCCGGCAGGATCTCTACTATCGGCTCGCCGCCTTCCCGGTGCGCGTGCCCCCGTTGCGCGACCGGCGCGAGGACATCGCGCTCCTCGCGCACCACCTTCTGCGCGCCGCCGCCGATCGCCAGGGCCGTCACTTCGACGGTATCGAGCCCGACGCGATGGACGTTCTCGTACAGTTCGACTGGCCCGGCAACGTGCGCGAGCTGCAGAACGAGATGGAGCGGGCCGCAACCCTGGCGCGCGACGGCGATCGCATCGGCCTTGCGCACCTGTCGGCCAAGCTGCGCAAGCCGGCGCGCAGCCCGGGCGACGGGCTGCCCTCCGACGACCGCCCGTTGCGAGAGGCGCGGGCCGAGTTCGAGGCCCACCACATCGCGGGCGTCTTGCACCGCCATGGAGGCAACGTGACGCACGCGGCCCAGGTCCTCGGCCTCTCGCGTGCCATGCTGCAGCGGAAGATGAAGGACTACGGCCTCCGCTAAGCGCCGCAGCGCATACAATCCGCGGCACCGCATACGGGGCGATGCACCGCCGCCTCGAAAAACCCTCATTCCGCCGTTGCCGCACCGTGGCATGGCCGTTGCTTCGCTCTGTGAGCGAGCGATCAAGCTCCGACAAGGGAGGAGGAGACGACGATGCTTCCCGGCGCTTTCCCGATGCTGCCCGCGACGGTGTTCCCGATCCAGCTCGTTCCGTCGCTGTCGGCCGTCACGACCGGTCTCTCGGCGGTCGACGTGACGGCGGCGGTTGCGGCGCTGGTGTGGGCGTTCGGCGGTCTCGTCGCTCTTCGCATCGCCATCCTGATGAGCCGCGGGCCCGACGCGAAGTCGGACAGCGAGTCGAAACCGAACCCACCGAGCGATCACCGCGACGGATTCCGTAACGCCGCGTAAGCGAGCGAACGAATCCTGAACGGCCCGGCGCCGTCGGGACCCCCTCCCCGACGGCGCCGGATGCTCGTTGTTCCAAGTGCGACGGCTCAGGTCGTGGCCGGCTCGATGCGTTCGACGGCGTCGAGCTCGGCGAGTGCGACCAGCTTGTCGAGAGCGACGACGCCCTCGATCGTCCTGGTGCCGATCCGTCCCAGCTGCAGTCCGGCCGCTTCGAGCGCCCGGACGACGTCCGCCGACGGGCTCTTGAGCGAGACGCGGACGCGTACCCATCCGCCGCCCGACGTCGCGGCGCCCGGAGCACCGGGCCCCTTCTCGATCAGTGTCGCGAGCGCGGGTGCGAGGCGGCGCCGTGCCGCGACGGACAGCGTCCGAGCCGGTCGGTCGTACTCCTTCTCCTCGAGCGGGGCGGCCTTGTCGGCCCGCAGCTCGTCGCGTGCCATCGGCTCGGTCGCCGACTTGGCGGCGTAGCCCAGGGCCCGCATGGGCGAGCCGGCCGGCGCCTGCGCGGCGGCGAGCTTGCCGCCGGCGCCTCCTCTCCCGTCACCGAAGACGCCCTCGTAGGTCACGCCCTGGGGCATCTCCACGGGAACCGCGACCGTTCGGGTGACACCGCCCTCGTTCACCACCCGATCCTCCACCGCCACGAACGACGTGAACGGCGTCACGATGCGGTGCGCGAGCGCGACCTGGACGATCTGATCCTTCAGCGGCGCCGGGAAGCTCCCCGATTGCATGGCCGAGAGATCCTCGTTCGTGAGCGCCTCGACCTTGGCGCGCGCCCACATGGACGCGATCGCATCGTGCTCGGGTTCGGCCGCCGGCAGCGTCACGTCGAGCGCCTGCTCGTACGCCCTCCCCTGCTGGAAGCCCCGCAGCACGACGCGGCCATGCCCCGCCGTGCGATAGCGCGCGTGGACGACGAGCGGGCGCTCCGCCCACACGTCCGACTGCTCGCGCGGGAAGACGTCGACGACCTCCAGTCCTTCGAAGTCGACGTGCACGTCGGTCAGGACCGGCGACGCGATCTTGTCGTAGAACTGGCGGGCGACCTTCTCGCCCGACTCGTTCAGCAGGACGTAGTCGGCCTCGCCGCCACCGAGGCGCGCCATGCCGTCGATGAGGAAGCGGTTGACGCCGTTGCCCGTCCCGAACGGGAACCAGCGTGAGGTGCCGCGGAGCTTCTTCACCAGCCCCAGCACCTCGAGGTCGTTGCCGACGTAGCCGTCGGTCATGAACGTGACGATGCGTAGGCGGTTGTCGGCCGCGGGCATCCGACACACGGTCTCGACCGCGTCGGCCATCATGGTGCCGCCGTTCGCCTCGAGCGCATCGATGTACGTGCGGGCCCGGCGGCGCATCTCGAGGCTCGCCGGCTGCGGCGTCGGAAAAAGCTGGCTCGCCGTGTTCCCGAAGTCGACGACCTGGAAGGTATCGTTCGCGTTCATGTGGTCGAGGATCCAGTGCATCGTCTCCTTGGCTTTGAGGAGCGGCAGGCCCGACTGCGAGCCCGAGCGGTCGATGACGAAGATCATCTCCTTCGGTGCCGCCGTCGTGGCCGTGACCCGCTTCGGGGGCACGAGGATGAACGTCACGTACCCGTCGCCCTTGGGGTCGCGGTGCGCGAGGTAGCCGCTGCGCACCTGGTCACCCGACACGCCCCAGCGCAGCACGAAGTCGCGGTTCGGAATCTCGTCCTTCGCGCGCAGTGCCACGCGGACATGCGTGGCGTCCGGGCGCGCGACGTCGATCTCGTGCAGCGGCGACTCTACCGTGCCGATCGGCAGGCCCGCGTCGACGTCGACGGCAATCGCGATGTCGTGCCCGGCACGCGTCCCCTCGGGGGTGACCGGCGGCGTGATCCGGTCCGCATCCGGCACGCCGGCCGGCGGAATGAAGCGCGGCCCGACCACGGTCGGGAACGTCAGCTCGAAGGTGCCGGCCGCGAACTTGAGCGGCTCGACGTAGGAGATGACGATCTCGACCTTTGCGCCCGGCATCACGTTGGCGAGCGACTGCGTGAAGATGTTCGGCCGCTCCTCGTCGAGGATGCTGGTGAGCTTGCCGGCACGCTTCGCCTCCTCGTAGATCCTGTGCGCCTCTTCCCGGGTCTTGATGTCACCGCGGATCTCGCGATCGCCGGTGCGCATCGTCATGGCGTCGACGGCCGCGCGCTCGGAGAGCGGAAACGTGTAGATCGCCTCGATCGGGTCCGAGAACGGATTCCCGAACCGCTGCGTGACCGTCACGCGCGCGACGAAGCCCGACACCGTCGCCTTCACGTCCGTATGCTCGAGTGGACACCCCCCGAGCGCCCGTCCATCGGGTCCGACGGCGTCGAGAGAACCAGTGGCGGCGAGCGCGGGACGGACGCTCAGCGCCAACACGAGGGTCGCTATGGCAAGTGCAGTTCGCATGATGACCTCCTGCCGCGTAGGTCGTCGCGCCCCGCGAAATCGGATCACGCCGCTGCGCGGCTCGCTGCGCGGGCGGCGGGCGGGCGGCCCGGGGGGAGGGCGGAGGCGCCTGCGAAGCGGCGCGACGAAACGTCGGGCCGTGACACGCCGTGTGTCGTGTCGCGCGGCGGAGCCGAAGCCGAAGCCCTTTCCCCGGCCGCCCGCCCGCCGAAACGCGATCCGCGGAGACCGCGTTGGTCCACGCCAGGGCATTGGCCTAGGATGGCACGCCGATGGTGAGCCCCGGCGAGGACTGGCTCCTGGTCCTCCGCGGGCTCCTCGCCGGCGAGCGGGCGGCACTCGCCCGGGTGAACCGCCTCGTGACCAGTCAGCTCACACAGCTCCGCGCGTACGACTTCCGCGACGAATGGGACGACCTGCGCCAGGAGGTGCTGCTCGCCATCGTCGCAAACGCCCAGGCGGGACGGCTGCGCGATCCGCAGGCCTTCGTCGGCTACGTCCGCGTCCTCACGCGCAACAAGTTCGTCGACCGCCTGAAGACGAAGCTGCGCCACCACGAGCGCGAGACGCTGCCGTGGGACGAGGAGACGGCGCGCGCCGTCGCCGACCCCGCTCCCGACGCGCGTGCGAGGGAGGTGTGGACCGCGGCCCGCGATCTGCCCGCCGACGCGCAACGCGTGCTCGAGGGCGTCTATCGCGAAGGCAAGACCTACGAGCAGGTGAGTCGCGACACCGGGATCCCGCTCGGGACGATGAAGCGCCGGCTGCGCGAGGCCCTGACCGCGCTGCGGCGCCGCTTCGCCGAGGAGCCGACGTGACGGCGCGATCCATTTCGTCGCGCGCGGCCGACCTCCAGGGCGGGGACGCATGAGCTGCCGGAAGGCATACGAGCTCGATCTCGCGGGCTTTCTCGCCGATCCGACCGGAGCGGTATGGGCCGAGTTCCGCGACCACTATCCGCGCTGTCCGGCGTGCGCCGCCGAGGTGCGCGCGTGGACGGAGCTCCACCTGGCCCTCGGCAGCGGATCGCACCCCGATCCGGACGACCTCGTGCGCTACGTCGACGGGGGCGCCGCGCTCGCCCCCACGACGCGACATGCGATCGCCGAGCATCTGGCCGCGTGTGCGGCGTGTCGCGACGAGGCGCACACGCTGCGGACGTTCGATCCGCTGTCCGCACCGGCCGCCGAGCGGACGCCGCGACCGCGCCGGTCGTTTGCGTTCCCGTCGATCGGCCGCATCCTGTGGCACCCGGCCTTCGCCTACGCGGTGGCGCTCCTCGCCGTGCTGTACCCGACGCTCTCGGGCCGCGTCACTGCGCCGACGGCCGTCGTGGAGCAGGAGAAGAGATCGATCGGGGGGCCCGCGCGCCACGTCCTCGCCGACGAGGAGGCGGCTCCCGCCAAGACGCGCCAGCCGGAGGCGCCCGCCGGAGCCGGTGGCGGGAAGCCGGCGGCCGCGCCCGCCCCGTCAGGCGACGAGTACGATCTTCGCAAGGAGGCCGACACCCCCGCACCCGCGGCGACGGCGCTCGGCTACGTGGCCCGCGACAAGCTCGCAGCGGCGGCCAAAGGCGACGAGGGTCTGGCGCGCAACGACGCCGAGCAGAAGTCGAAGCCGGCCGAGCCCGAGCAGATGCGGTCGCGAGCGCAGGCGACCACGCCGGAGATTCTCATCGCGGCGGGCGAGCCGACCATCGTCATTGCTCCGGGCGCCGGCGACGTGATCCTTCGCATCGAGGACGCGCCACCGGGCGCGGCGGCGGCGATGCTCCACGACGCGGGGGGCGTGCGGACCTTCGTCGCACGACGCGAGAGCGCGTCCGACGCCGACGCCGGCCGCCCGGCGTTCCGTTTTCCGTCGCGCTTGCTGACTCCGGGCCGGTACGCGCTCACGTTCGCGTCCAAGGACGGCGAAGCCGGCGAACGCCACTTTCGGGTGACGGCTCCGTGAGCGATCTTCCCTCCGGCGAGAACAGCCGCCCGCGTCTCGGCGACGTCGTCGTGCTCGTCCGGCGAACGCTCGAGTGGGTCCGCCCCGTCCGCTGGCACGTCGCGGCGCTCCTCGCGTCCGTGACGATGCTGGCGCTCGTGCTGATTCCACCGAGCGCGCTCCTGTTCGACGTCGTGTGGACGCGCGTGCTGAACGGCGCGCCGCTGACGACGCTGCAAGCGTCCGTGCTCCGGCTCGATCCGGCGACGACCGCGGACGTCACGACCATGACCGCCGCCGTCCGCCACGCCATCGCCGTGCGCGCGATCGCCCTCTGGGCGGTGTTCGCGATCCCCGCCCTCTTCGCCGGCATGGCGCTCTGGTACTACCAGCTCACGATCCTGCAGTGGGTGAACCAGCACCTGCGGGTCGCGCTCTTCGATCGCCTGCAGGCGCTCTCGCTGCGCTTCCACGGCACCGCGCGCGTGGGCGACGCGATCTATCGCCTCTTCCAGGACAGCGCGATGGTGACCCAGGTGGTGCAGGTGCTCCTGCTCCTGCCGCTGTTCGGGATCGGGCGTCTCGTGCTGTCCCTCGCGCTGGTCGCGGCGGTCGACCCGCGGCTCGCCCTCGTTCTCCTGGCCACCTGGCCGCCGATCGTGGGCCTGGCGATGCTGGTGAGCCCGCGGCTCGCGCGCGGCTTCCGGATCGCCCGCGAGCGCGCCAGCGGCCTCACCGCGAGCATCGAGGAGGAGCTCGCGAGCCTCCCGGTGCTGAAGGCGTACGGCGCCGAGCCCTGGGCCCTCGCGCGCTTCACCGCCGATTCCGCCGCCGCCTTTCGCGGAGCCTTCGCGGCTCGCGGGTTGCTGGTGGCCTTCGACGTCGCAGTCTTCATCGTGCTCGGCGCGGCACTCATCATCGCGACGGCGTGGGCGACGGCGTCGGCGCGCGACGGTGCGCCCGTGCTCGCGCGGCGCCTGCTCGTGATGGCGGGCTTCGCGGCCTGGAACCTCGGCTGCTTCCAGTTCGTGCGCCAGCACCTGGGCAACGGCACCAGCGCCGCACGCCAGCTCTGGCGCACGTGGGCCCAGGCGCACGACGTCGTCGTCGGACTGCGCCGGGCCTTCGCCGTGCTCGACCTCACGCCGGATGTGGTCGAAGCGCCGGACGCCGTCGACGCGCCGCCCGCCCGCGAGGGCGTGGCCTTCGACCACGTGATCTTCGCCTACGAGCCGGGACGCCCCGCGCTCGCGGACGTCTCGCTGTCAGCCCGCGCCGGTGAGATCACTGCGATCGTCGGACCGACCGGCGCCGGCAAGAGCACGCTGGTCGCGCTGCTGCTGCGTCTGTTCGACCCCGATCGCGGCGCGGTCACGATCGACGGCCAGGACCTGCGTCGCCTGCGGGTCGGGAGCCTGCGCGCGCGCATGGCCGTCGTCCTGCAGGAGCCCCTCCTGGCCGCCGGAAGCGTGCGCGAGAACATCCGCTACGCCGCGCCGCAGGCCACCGACGACGCCGTCCGCGCGGCCGCGCGCGTCGCCTGCGCGGACGACTTCATCATGCGGCTGCCGTCGGGCTACGAGACCGTGATCGGCGAGCGCGGCGCAAAGCTCTCGGCGGGCGAGCGGCAGCGCCTGGCCGTGGCGCGCGCCGTGCTGAAGGACCCGCGCATTCTCGTCCTCGACGAGCCGACCGCGTCGCTCGATCCCGCGACCGAGGCGGCGCTCCTCGACCGCCTCGCCGACTGGGGCCGCGGCCGCGTGATCGTCGTCGTGACCCATCGGCTGACGACCGTGCGGCGGGCCGACCACATCGTCGTGCTCGAGGGCGGGCGCGTGGTCGAGCAGGGACCGCACCGCACGCTGCTCGAGCGTCCGAGCGGCGTGTACCGCGCGCTGGTCGCGAGCGAGCTCGAGGGGCTGGTCGCATGAAGCCGACGCGCGTGCTCGCCCGCGCCCTGGCCCACATGTGGCCTTTCCGGGGTCGCTTCCTCACCAAGCTGGCGATCGTGCTCCTCGGCCTGGTGCCGGTGCTCCTGCTGCCGTGGCCGACCAAGATCCTGATCGATCACGTCATCGTCGGGACGCCGTTCGGCGCGCTGCCTCGGCCCTATCCGTTCTTCGTTCGGTGGTTCACGGACTGGCTCCCCGAGCACGATCCGATGGGCATCCTGTGGTGGACGGTCGTCGCCCAGGGGGTGCTGCTCGTCCTGGTCGGCGCGTTCGGGACCACGTCCCCCGAGAACAGCTACGCCGACACGTCGCTCGCGAGCGGGGGGGATACCGCCACCACCACGGAGAACGCCGCCAACGCCGGCTGGAGCGCGCACGGCGGGCTCGTCGGGCTGCTCGAGACGTGGTTCACGATGCGCCTGACGCAGGACCTGAATCACCGCTTCCGCTGCGACCTGTTCGCGCGCCTCCTCGCGACGCCGATGCCCGCGCTCGCCGACACGCAGCTCGGCGACGCCGTCTATCGCGTGATGTACGACACGCCCGCGATCACGAACGCGTGCTATCGGCTCGTGCTGACACCGATCGTGGCGCCGATCGGCCTCGCGCTCACCGCCGGCGCCATCGAGCTCGCGTTCGGCGATCTGCCCGAGCTCATCCTGGCGGCGCTGGCGTTCCTCCCGCTCTCGTTCCTGGTCACCTGGCCCTTCGTCACGGCGCTCCGGCGCGCGGCGACCGAAAGCCGGGTCGCCGGTGCGCGAGCGACCGCGAAGCTGTCCGAAGCGCTCGCCCGGGTGCCGGCCATCCAGGGCCTCGACGCCGGCACCGGCGAGCGACAGCGCTTCGATCGCATGAGCTGGGCGGGCTTCACGAGCCACCGGCGCATGTTGCTGCTGGGCGGCGGTGCCGCGCTGGTCGCGACCTTCGCCGGCTTCGGGCTCGCGCTCTACACCTTCCTGCACATCGCCGATCTGGTCATCGCGGGTCGCATCTCGGTCGGCGACTTCGCGCTGCTCTTCGCGTATTTCGCGCAAGTCGTCTTCTACGTCGTCGAGCTCGGCACGTGCTGGATCCGCTTGCAGACCTCGGCGGCCGGACTCGGCCGCGTGTTCGACGCGCTCGACGCGCCGGCCGAGCACGTTCCGGCGGCCGCGGTGGATGCGCCCGTTGCGCCCGAGCGGATCCGATTCGAGCAGGTCGGCTTCGACCACGCCGGTGCTCCCGTGCTGTGCGACGTGTCCTGCGAGCTGCGGCGCGGCGAGCTGGTGGCTCTCGTCGGGCCGGCCGGCGCCGGCAAGACGACGTTCGCGAGCCTCGTTCCGGGCTTTCTCGTCGCGACCGCGGGGCGCGTGCTCGTCGACGGCCGGGACGTGACGGAGCTGCGGGCCGCGTCGCTTCGCGCACGCGTCGGCTTCGTCTTCCAGGAGCCCGGTCTCCTCCAGGGCACCATCGCCGACAACATCCGCTTGGGTGACCCCGACGCCTCGGATCTCGAGGTCCGCCGCGCGGCGATGCTCGCCGGCGCCGACGAGTTCGTGCGCGCCCTTCCGGCAGGCTACGCGACGGCGGTCGGGCGTGGCGGCGCGAAGCTCTCCGTCGGGCAGCGGAGTCGGGTGGCGATCGCGCGCGCCTTCCTGCGCGACGCGCCCATCTTGATCCTCGACGAGCCGACGGCCGCGCTCGATCCGGCGAGCGAGCGCCGGCTCGTGGCGCGCCTGCGCGAGCTCGCACCCTCGCGCATCGTGCTCGTGATCAGCCATCGCCTCGCGATCGCGCAGGCCGCCGACCGCGTGCTCGTGCTGGAGGACGGACGCCTCGTCGAAGACGGGGCACCGCGCGACCTGCTCGCGCGTCCACGGGGCGCGTACCGCCGGTACGTCGAGCTCCAGCAGCTCGGGACCGCGTGACGCCGCCGGACCGCGCCGCTCGGGATCGCTGGCTCACGGGGGGCCTCTTCGCGCTCGCCGCCGTCGTCCTGCTCGTGAACCTCGGGCACTACGGCTTGTGGGATCCCGACGAGGGACGCCATTCCGAGATCGCACGCGAGCTGTTCGACGCCACCACCTGGCGCGGCAAGCTGCTGCCGCAGCACAACTTCCAGCCGTACCACGACAAGCCGATCCTCTATTACTGGCTCGCCGCGCTCGCCTTGGGGGTGGCCGGCGTGAACGAGCTCGGTGCGCGGCTCGTCTCCGCACTCACGGCGCTCGGCACGCTCGCCGTCGTGTTCGTCTGGTGCCGCGCCGTGTGGGACCGGCGCACCGCACGCCTCGCGGTGGCCGTGCTGCTGACGTCGGCCGGATTCCTCGCGATCGGACGATACGGGAGCCTCGACATGCTGCTCACCTGCTGGCTGACGCTCGGGGTGGCGGCGGCGGAGCGGTGGACCGCCGCGCCCGAGCGACGCTCCCTCCTCTACGTCGCGGCCGTGGCCGCCGGGCTCGGCATGCTGACCAAGGGGATGATCGCGCCACTGTTCGTCGGCGCCATCCCGCTCGTCTTCGCGCTGCTCACGCGCCGTCCGATCCCGCGCTCGCCGCTGGCATACGCGGGACCGCTGCTCGCCTTCGTCGCCGTCGCCGCGCCCTGGTACGCGACGGCGCAGGTTCTCGACCCCGACTACCTGCGCGAGTTCTTCCTGGTTCACCACCTGGCGCGCTTCAGCGAGGACACGACGACGTTCCACGCGGGACCCTGGTGGTACTATGGCCCGGGCGTGCTCCTCGTGCTCTTCCCGTGGAGCCTCGTCCTGCCTGCGACGCTGCTCGTCGTCGCGACGCGTGGCAATGAGGCGGCGCGTTTCTGCCTCGTCTGGGCGGCCGGCATCGTCGGTTTCTTCAGCCTGTCCCACGGCAAGCTCGTCACCTACGTGCTCCCCGCCGTTCCCCCGCTCGCTGCGGTCACGGCCTACACGCTGCGACGCCACCTCGAACATGCGTCGGTCCGCCGTCTCGTCGCCGGCGGGATCGGCGTGCTCGTCGCCGCCGTCGCGATCGCACCGGCGATCGCCCTGCGGATCGGCCACCACAAGCCGCACGTCGTGATCGCGCAGATCGCACCGGCGCTGTTCACACTGCCATTCCTGGCGCTCGCGCTCCTCCTGCTGTGGCGCCTCTCCGGTCTGCGAGCCGCGGTGCTCGGCGTCGCCGCAGGCATGGTCGTGTGCTCGTTCGTGTTCTACGCGGCGGTTGCGCCCCGCGTGAGCCGGGTCGTCGGCGAGAAGGAGCTGGCGACGATCATCCAGGCGGCGCCGCCCGCCCCGATCGTCTCCTACGAGGTCACCGCGGCCTCGATGCTCTTCTACCTCGCGCGACCCGTCATCCGCGCGAACCGCCCGAACCAGCTACGCCGTCAACTCGCCCAGCATCCCTTCCTCTGGATCGTCACCAGCCCCCGCCACGTAGCCGAGATCCAGGCGATCACGACCGTCTACCCCTGGGAAACCCGAGGACACCACATCCTCTACGCAACAGCCCCGCGCTCCCCTTAGATTCTTGCCCCGCCGCCATGCGTGACGGCATGCCGCGCCGGCTTCGCCGGCCGCGGCATACCGGTCGCGCGGTCCACCAACGCCACGGCTCTCGCGTCCGACTCCGACCCGAGCCGTGGCTCGGGTCGGCTACAGCGTTCCGCGCAGACTGTTCGCGTCGGTGCGAAGCTGGGCGGCCTGGTCGCGGAAGAGGTTGCGCGTCGCCTCGGGAACGATCTTGTGCGCGTTGTTCGAGTCGAGCTTGTGACGGAAGGTGTCCAGGCTCTTCGAGCACTTCTTCACCTGGTTCGAGGCGCTCTTCCCCGTTCCGAGCATCGCCGCCTTCGCGCACTGCTTCTTGGCCTTCTGGGCCGAGCCGACGATTCCACCCTTGAGGCGTCCCAAATCCGAGGCCGTCTGCGCCTCCGCGATCAGCGCGTCGAGCCGGCACAGGATCGAGTCGAAGGTCGCCTCCACCGCGCATCCGCCGAGGAGCGTCGTCGTGGTCGTCGAGGTCGAGCTCGACGCCGCCGTGGTGCTCGTCGTCGTGGTCGACGTCGCGGGCCCCGCCATGGCCGAAGCTGCGTTCAGAACCGCCGCCGCCCCAACCGCCATCATCCATCCGGAATGCATCCTCATGCTTTCGATGTATGTGCGACCTTGGAGACGGTCAACGCGACCAAAGTACTAGAACAGCCCTCACAGCGAGACGCGCAGCACGCGGCTTGACCCACCCGATGGTCGTAGACGAGCAGCGTCGAAGGCGCGATGCGTGGCGAGAAGCCCCGCCGATCACGGCGGCGCGATCTCGCGCGTCATACGCGCAAGTCCCGGGCAACCCATGAGACGCGCGAAGTCCGGGTGGCGCTTCTCGTCGATCACTCGGTAGCCGGCGCGCTCGTAGGCGAGCTGGGCGGACGTGTTGCCGATGAACAGCGTGATCTGCGAGCGGCGAAACCCACGACGCCGCCCGTCGGCGACGATCGCCTGCAGGAGGTCGCGAACGAGCCCGCGGCGGCGAAACCCAGGTCGGGTCGCCACCCACTCGACGATCCACGTCTCCGGGGGCGGCACGCTCACGCACGTGATGAAGGGATCGAGCCGCGCGTCCGCGGCGCGGCGCCGCAGCTCGTCCCACCCGAACGCGTCGACGACCGCGCGGACGATCGCCGGATCGGGGTTCGCCATGCCGGGCGCGCCCGGATCGTATCCGCAGAGCGCCGCCGCCGGGACGCCGTCGACCTCGGCGACGAGGAATCCCTCCCAGCGACAGAACGACGGCTCCGCCTGCACCGCGAGCCGCTCGAGAAGCGCCAGCACCCGTGGCTCGGGGCCGTCGACGTAGACGTCCCACGCGCCCCGGCCGACGTGCCCGCGCGACGCCTCCAGCATGACCCAGGCGAGGAACGGGGCATCGGCCGCCCGCGCCCTGCGGAACGCCGTCGCCATGGCCCTCACGCCGCTCCGGCCCTCGCCCGCGCCTGCTCGGGCCGCAGCGCGCGGCGCAGCACCTTGCCGTTGCGCGTGCGCGGAAAGTCGTCGACCAGGTACACGATGCGCGGCGCCTTGTACGAGGCGAGGTGCTCGCGTGCATAGGCGAGCACGGCGTCCGCGGTGATCGCTCCCGACGCGCGCGGGACGACGTACGCGACGACGAGAATCTTCCCGGCGCCCACCTCCTCGCCGACGGCCGCCACCTCGCCCACGTCGGGATGGCCCTTCAGCACGCGCTCGACCTCGTAGGGCGACACCCGATAGCCGAACGTGTTGATGAGATCGTCCTTGCGGCCGAGGAACCAGAGGTAGCCGTCGGCGTCCCGCCGTGCGTAGTCGCCGGTGAGGAACCACTCGCCCGAAAAGCAGCGTGCCGTCTCCTCGGGCTGGTTCCAGTAGCGCAACATGAGGCCCGGATCGTCGCGCGGAATGCACAGCATGCCTTCGGTACCCTCGGGCACGTCGACGAAGGTGCCCGGATCGAGCAGCCGGACGTCGTGCCCCGGCTGCGCGAAACCGGCCGAGCCGGGACGGATCGGGCGGCTCTTCGTCTGGCACAGGTAGTACGAGCACTCGGTCATGCCGAGGCCCTCGTAGATGTCGAGCCCGAAACGCGCCCGCCATTCGTCGAGCACCTCCGCCGGCAGTTGCTCCCCCGCGCTCATGCAGTGTCGCAGCGTCGGCACGTCGGGTCCGACGAACGTCGTCTTCTGCAGGATCTGGCGGTAGATCGTGGGCACGGCGATGAAGATCGTGGCCTGGTGCCGCGCGATGCGCTGCGGCCAGCGCGCGGCCTCCATCGCGCCCTCGCAGACGATCGCCGTGTGCCCGCGATAGAGCGGGTCCATGAGTCCGGTCCCGAGGACGTAGGTCCAGTTGTACTTCCCCGCATGCAGCACGCGGTCGCCGGCCGGGTCGAAGTCGAACCAGTACTCGGACGACGGCTGCCGCCCGAGGAGCGCGCGATGCGCGTGCAGCACGCCCTTCGGGTAGCCCGTCGTCCCCGACGTGTAGACGAGATAGGCGGGATCGTCGGCGCGCGTCGGATGCGCATCGGCCCACCTCGTGACGGCGGCGAGCCGCACCCCGAGGTCGTGCACGGCGAGCCGGGCGGCCGGCGCGGCGCCGGGTGCGTCCACGAGCAGCACGTCGCGCAGCGCGGCCTCGCGCTCGAGCGACTCGCGCATCGCGTCCCAGGTCGCGCGATCGGTCACCATCGCGACCGCGCCGGAGTCGGCCGCGAGGTACTGCACCTCGTCGGCCGTGAGCAGCGTCGAGGTCGGGACGGGGACGGCACCGCGCTTCATGGCGCCCAGGAACGCCGTCGAGTACGCGAGGCAGTTCGGGAGACGGATGAGCACCCGATCGCCGGCCTGTACACCGAGCTCCCCCAGGACCTCCGCGAAGCGGCTGGTGCGCTCCGCCAGCTCGCGAAAGGTGACGACGCCGGCGCCCGTCCGATCGTCGTCGACCACGACCGCCGGACGATCGGCACGCGGCGTATCGACGTGCGCATCCGTGCACGCGACGCCGATGTTGAAACGCTCCGGAATGCGCCACACCCAGGGCGCGAACGGCCGCACGCTCACTCCCGCGGCGGCCTCAGGGTCTCACACAGCTCCTGCATCACGGGCGGGCCTAGCCCGCCCTCGCCCCTTCGGTCAAACTCGCGCGTTCGTGAATGCCCCCACTCCGATCCGCCGCCGGCGCATCGTCGTGCGCAGCTTCCAGATGACGGGCGCGCTGGCGCGCGGCTCGCGCGTCTTCGTGCGCGAGGCCTGGGCCCTGCGCCGCGCGCCCGGCGACCGCCTGGCGCGTGCGCTCGGCCGCGCGCTCGTCGCGGCCTCGACACGGCTCGGCGCGACGTTCATCAAGGTCGGGCAGATCGCCTCCACGCGCGCCGATCTCCTGCCGCGCGCGCTCGTCGACGAGCTGGCGCAGCTCCGCGATCAGGTGCCGCCGTTCCCGTTCGACGACGTCCGCCGCACGATCGAGCACGATCTCGGCCGGCCGCTCGAGGAGCTCTTCGCCCGCTTCGACCCCGAGCCGGTGGCGGCGGCGTCGGTCGCGCAGGTGCACCGGGCGATCTGGCGCGCGAGCGGCGAGACCGTCGCCGTGAAGGTGTGGCGCCCCGACGTCCTCGAAAGGGTCCGGCTCGACCGCTCGATCCTGCTCTTCGTCGGGCGTGCGCTCGAGCGCGCGGTCCCGTCCCTGCGTCTCGTCTCGCTCGCCGGTGCCTTCGAGGCCTTCTGCAACGCCGTCGAGGATCAGATCCACCTCGAGCACGAGGCCGAGAACAACCGCCGCTTCACGGCGAACTTCGCCGGCGACGGCGACATCCATTTCCCGCGCCTCGTCCCCGAGGCGTGCTCGGACGCCGTGCTCACCATGGAGTTCGTGGAGGGCGTGCGCGAGGACGAGCTCGAGGCGCGCGGCCTCGACGTGCGCCGCATCGTCGACGCCGGGATGCGCGCCGTCTGCCGCATGATCTTCTCGCACGGCTTCGTCCACGCCGACCTCCACCAGGGGAATCTCCGCTTCCTGCCGCCTGGCCGCGTCGTCTTCCTCGACCTGGGGCTCATCGGCACGCTCGAGGACGCGGATCGCCTCACCAGCGCCGCGCTCCTGTACTCGTTCGCGGTCGGCGACGGCGCGACGGTCGCGCGCCTGTTCTACGACAGCGCACCGCACAAGGACGTCGCCGACTACGGCGTCTACGAGCGCGAGATGGCGGAGTACGTCCGTCAGGTGCACAAGCGCGGACTCGGCAACGTGCAGATCACGCTCGAGATCGGCCGTCTGTTCGACATCCTGCGCCGCCACCGCATCCAGGCCCGCAGCCACATGACGATGGTGAACCTGGCCCTCATGACCGCGGAGGGCCTCGGCAAGCGGCTCGATCCGCAGCTCCAGCTGAACGAGGCCGCGCTGCCCTACCTCGCCGAGGCCCTCGGCATGACCGACGGGACGAGAACCTGACACCGCCTGTTTGAGAATCGACTCGCCGCCGCGCAGACTCGTGGGAGCGGGAGGCCACGATGGACGCAACCGAACCAACGGTCGGCCGCGGCAGCTTTCAGTGGAACGCCGGAGGGTGGATCGGCGCGCAGCTCGGCAGCACGCTGTGGATCCTCATCTCGGCAGGGCTGTTCATCTTCGAAGAGCCCGCGCTCGCCCGCATGCTGCTCGCCTGCTTCCTCGTCTCGAACGCCATCGCCCTCGGTCTCTGGAGCCAGCGCCATCGCATCGCGCCCTACCCGGCCATCCAGACCCTGGTGGTGGTGATGGGGCTCGCCGCGCTCGGGGCCATCTACGCGATCGATCACGCGGGACGCCTGCTCGAGTTCGAGCCGCGCCTCGCGAGCCGTCCGCGGGCGCTCTACGCGATGCTCCTGCTGTATCCGGCGCTGATGATCCTCTTCGCGTTCCGCGAGCGCGCCGGCCGATCGCAGCCGAGCCGGTAGCGCCGGCTGGCGCCCGGCGCCGCCGGGTGGCAAGGCTGGGGACGCATGGACGGCGTCGCCTTCGTCGCGCAGGAGTATCACGCCGACGGCGCGCTGCGTCCGGCCCGCTACGAGATCGAGGGCGCGGAGGCGACCGGCTGGCGGATCCGGCGCGACGGCGCACCCCATCTCGACTTCGGTCCCGGCTACCGGGTCCTGCGCGCGAGCCATTGCGGCGTGTGCGCGACCGACCTCGCGCGACGGCACCTGCCGTTCCCGCTGCCGCAGGTGACGGGGCACGAAGTCGTCGCCCTCGGCGACGGCGGCCGTCCCGTGGTCGTGGAGATCAACGCGTCGCACGCGGCGCGCGGTCTCGTGACCGACTGCCCCTGGTGCGGGCTCGAGATGGGCTCGCACTGTCCCGACCGCCGCGTCCTCGGCATCCACGATCTCCCGGGCGGCTTCTCGCCGTGGATCCTCGCGCCGCGCGCCGCGATCCACGCCGTGCCACCGGCCATCGATCCACTGACCGCGACGCTCGTCGAGCCGTTCGCGGCGGCCCTCGCCGCCGTGCGGATGGCGACGCGCGTGCCGCGACGGCGCATCGCGGTGCTGGGTCCGCGGCGCCTCGGGTCCCTCGTCGTGGCCGCGCTCGCCGCCTGGCGCAGGCGGGCGGGCGCGGGCTACGAGATCCTCGCGCTCGCCCGGCGCCCCGAGCTGCGGGCGCTCGCGACCGCGTGCGGCGCCGATGACGCGCGCGATCCCGATGCGCTCCACGAGCCGATCGCCGACGTCGTCGTCGACACGACGGGGAGCCCGGCCGGCTTCGCGCGGGCGCTCGCGCTCGCGTCCGGCGAGGTGCACTTGAAGACCACGTGCGGCGAGCCGTCGTGCGGCCTCGCGCATGCGACGGCCATGGTCGTCGACGAGATCGCGCTGGTGCCGCTACGGGACGATCTCGCCGCGCCGTTCGACGGCCCGCGGCTGGCGACGGCCGTGGTGTTGCCGGGTGCGCCGCGCGACCTCCGGCCCGCAGGACTGCGACTCCTGTCCGAGCGCGAGGCGCCGGCGCTCCCGCTCGGCGGCGCCGACGTCGTCGTCGCGGGATCGCTCGCCGAGGTCGATGCCGCCGTCCGTCCCCGCGCCGATCGCGAGCGCGGTCTCGTCCGCCCGCGCGGCGTCGTCGTGCTCGCCGACACGGGACAGACACGCGATGCGCTCACGGCGGCCGTGCTGGATCGCGGCATCTCCGTCACGACGTCGCGGTGCGGCGACTTCGCCACCGCGCTCGACGTACTGCCCGACGTCGGAACGGATCTCGCGCCGCGTCTCGTCTCGAACGTCATGGCATCTTCGCGACTCGCCGACGCGTTCGCCACCGCCGCGCACCCATCCGCCATCAAGGTCGTCGTCACGCACCCCGAGGCGACGCTCCTCGCGTGAGCCTTGCTCTCGCCCACCCCGCGTGACACTGCTCGGTGATGGACATCGCGCATCGCTCGACGACGGCGCTCGCGGCGGCGCTCCGAGGGCGCGAGATCGGCTGCCGTGAGCTGCTGGATCACTACCTCGGTCGCATCGAACGGATGAACCCGGGCCTCAATGCCGTCGTGACACTCGACGTCGAGCGCGCGCGCCGGCGCGCCGACGAGGCCGACGCGGCGCTCGCGCGCGGCGAGACGTGGGGACCGCTCCACGGCGTGCCGATGACCATCAAGGACACCTACGAAACGGCCGGCATGCGCACCACGTGCGGCTGGAGCGAGATCGCGACCCACGTCCCCGAGCGCGATGCGGAGGCGGTCGCCCGCCTGCGCGCCGCGGGCGCCGTGATCTTCGGCAAGACGAACGTGCCGACGCTCGCGAGCGACGTGCAGACGTTCAATCCGATCTTCGGCACGACGAACAATCCCTGGAACGTGGGCCGAACGCCGGGCGGCTCGTCGGGCGGCGCGGCGGCGGCACTCGCAGCGGGGCTCACGGGCTTCGAGCTCGGGAGCGACATCGGCGGCTCCATCCGCACGCCGGCGGGCTGGTGCGGTGTCTACGGTCACAAGCCGACCTGGGGCATCGTGCCCGGGCGCGGGCACATCCCGGGCCCGCCGGGACGACTCGCCGAGGACGACCTCGGCGTCTTTGGTCCGCTCGCACGCGGCGTCGACGACCTGGACCTCGGGCTCGACGTCCTGGTCGGTCCGGGCCCGGAGGACGCGCGCGCGTGGCGCATCGAGCTGCCGCCGCCGCGTCGCGATGATTCGAAGGCGTACCGCTTCGCCGCCTGGCTCGACGACCCGGCGTTTCCAGTCGACGGCGAGGTACGCACCCTCCTCGAAACCGCCGTCGCCGCGCTCCGACGGGCGGGCGCGCGCGTCGACGATCGTGCGCGGCCACGGTTCGACTTCGCCGACGCGGTGCGGACGTACCACTATCTTCTGAACCCGATCATCCTCGCCGGCATGCCCGACGACGGGTTCGAGAACCTCGTGCAGCTCGCGGCGAGCTTTCCGCCCGACGACGACGGCCCGCTCGCGCGCAGCGCGCGCGCGGCGACCATCCGCCACCGCGACTGGCTCCGCCTCCACGAGCGCCGCAAGCGCATCCAGGCGGCGTTCGCCGACTTCTTCCGGCAGTTCGACGTGCTCCTCATGCCGATCGTCCCCGTCGCGGCGATCCCGCACGACCACAGCGATCCGTTTCCGGCGCGCACGATCATGGTGAACGACGCGGCGATGCCCTACATGAACCTCTTCACGTGGATCGGTCCCGCGACGATGGCGCATCTACCGGCGACGAGCGCTCCGATCGGCCGCACGCCGGGCGGGCTGCCGGTCGGCATCCAGATCGTCGGGCCCTACCTCGAAGATCGCACGCCGATCGACGTCGCGCGGCGCCTCGGTGCCGTCGTGGGCGGCTTCACGCCGCCGCCGGGATTCGCGTGAGCGCATGAGCCCCGAGCTCGACGCCCTCATCCGCAACGCCATCGTCGCCGCCCCGCTGGGACGTCTGCTCGCCCTCGAGCCGGTGGCGAACGAAACCGACCGCGTGCAGGTGCGCCTGCCGTTCCGGCCGGAGATCACGACCTTCGGCGACCTCGTGCACGGTGGCGCAATCGCCGCACTCATCGACGCGACCGCAACCGCGACCGCCTGGTCCGGCGCCGACGTCACCCGCGGTCCGCGCGGCACGACCGTCGGTCTCACCATCAACTACTTGAACGGCGCAAGCGGCCGCGACCTGCTCGCCACCGGCCGAATCCTCCAACGCGGCCAGTCGATCGTCGTCTGCGAAGTCACCGTGGCCGACGCCGCCGCCACCGACATCGCCCGCGCCCTGGTCACCTACAAGCTCACCCACCGCACCTGAGAAGAGTCCCTCGCGGACGCCTGATCCGCGCGCGTTCCTGTATGCGGCGCCGGCTTCGCCGGCCGCCGCACTCCGGTCGCGCGTGCCACCCACGTCCCACTCTCGCGAAAATGCCGCCCGGTCGAGGGCGAGACGAAAGCTTCGACGCCCGGCGCGCCGACTGCATCGAGACGGGGGGTCTCTTTCTCTTCGCGCCGAGCCGAAGCCGGAGTCCCGCCCCCGGCCGCGCGGCACCTTCAGTGCATCGTCATGGTGGCGGCACGCACGAACATGAACGTGAGCAGCGCCGCGATACCCATCCACGTCTTCCACTCGCGGTGCCCGAGCACGCGCTCCCACGTGAAGCTCAAGTCGCCGAGTCCCGTCGGCAGGACGCGGGGCACGAAGGCTCCGACGCGATCCTGATAGGCGACGTACTGCGCGCCGAAGCGCTTTGTGAGGTACGCCTCCTCACGCAGGGCCTTCGGCACGTACATCAGAAGGAAGACGGCAGTGATCACGACCGGCGCCAGCGGAACCCGCGTCATGAACGCGAACGCGAGCGCGATCATCAGGCTGCCGAGATAGAGCGGGTGGCGGACGAGGGCGTAGGGACCGGTGTCGGTGACACGCTGCGCGCGTACGAGGTGGCCGCGCGCCCACACGCGCAGCGCCACACCGGCGGCGAGCAGCGGCAGCCAGGCCAGGGTCGTGCCGATCGTGGGCTTGGCGAGCGGGATGAACAGGAGCGAGAGCCACCCGATGTTGATCCGCCAACGCGAGAGGAGCACGAGGGCCCGGTTCGGCCGATTCGTCGGCACGGTGGGCGGGTTTATCAGGCGTACCGTGAAGCCACGGTGAAGCCCTCCCTTTCTACCCCCCGCGCCCGTCCGCTATAGACCCAAACGCTCGAACATGCGGGTGCTTCTGGTCGAAGACGACGCGGCCCTGGTGAAGGCCCTCGTCGATGGTTTGGCCACCGCCAGCTTCGCGGTCGATCACGCCAGGACCGCCGAACGCGCGCTCGAGCTGATGGGGCTCGCGCCGTACGACCTGCTGATCCTCGACCTCGGCCTGCCCGGCATGGCCGGCCTCGCGCTCACGCGGAAGCTGCGCGAGCGACAGGACACGATCCCGATCCTCATGCTGACGGCGCGTGCCACGGTGCCCGACCGCGTGGCGGGCCTCGACGCCGGGGCGGACGACTACCTCACCAAGCCGTTCGCGCTCTCCGAGCTGCTGGCGCGCGTTCGGGCGCTCCTGCGGCGCGGCACCGTCGTGTCCGGCACCGTCCTGCGCGTCGGCGATCTGGAGCTCGATCCGGCGCGCTTCGAGGTGCGGCGCGGCGACACGGTCGTTTCCCTCACCGCGAAGGAGTTCGCCATCCTCGAGTACCTGATGCGTCACAGCGGCGAGCTCGTGACCCGTTCCGCGCTCCTCGAGAGCTGCTGGGACGAGAGCTACGAGGGAATCTCCAACCTCGTCGACGTGCACGTGAGCCGCGTGCGCCGCAAGCTCGACGTGAGCGGGCGCCCTCCGCTCCTGCACACGATCCGCGGCGCCGGGTTCATCCTCGGCGAGCGTGCCGGATGAGGACACCGCGCAGCCTTCGCGTCCAGCTGACGGTGACGTTCGCGGTCTTCGCGGGGCTCGTCGTGCTCGGGACCGCGATCGCCACGAGCATCCTCATCGAGCGTACCGTCTGGAGCCCGCTCGACTCGCGACTCTCCGAGGAGGCGGAGACCCTGGCCGCGATCGTGAAGATGAACCAGAACGACCTCGCGCCCGCGGTCGCGCTGATCGGCCGCGAGGAGGACCTGGGTCCGGGCAAGTTCGTTCGCGTGACCTCGGCGGACGGCTGGGTCGTCGCGAGCTACGGGCCGGTGCCCGCGGACCTCGGGAACACGGGGACGGTGGGACCGGACGCCGATCAGCGCCTGGTGATGGACGAGGCGCGCGGCACGCGCACCGTCGTCGACACCCTGCCCGACGGGGGGAGCATCGCGATCGGCGTCCAGGTGGAGCACCCGAAGGCGACGATCCGGCGCGCGCGCCTCATGATTGCCGTCTCCGCCGCGCTCTCGCTCGCCATCCTGGCCGGCCTCGCCTGGGCGATCACGACCCGGGCGACGAGCGAGCTCGAGCGGCTCGCGGCGGAGCTCGAGACGATCGAAGCGGGATCACTCGGCCGGCGCCTCGAGCAGCGCAATACGAGCGAGGTCGATCGGCTGGCCGCGGTGCTGAACCGCGTGCTCGCGCGGCTGGAATCGGCGATCGGACACCTCCGGCGCTTCACCGCCGACGCGGCCCACGAGCTGCGAACGCCGATCGCCGCGCTCCGCACGCGGCTCGAGGTGGGCCTCGCGTCGTCGCGCGACGCGTCGGCGTATCGTGACGACCTGCTCGACGCGCTCGAGCAGACCGAGCGCCTCGGCCGGCTCGCAGAGACCCTGCTCACCTTGAGCGCCGTCGAGGGCGATCCCGGTCATGCACGCGAGCGCGATCACACGGTCGACCTCGGACAGCTCGCCCGCGAGGTCGCCGACTCGTTCGAGCCGGTGGCGCAGGAGCAGGGCCGCCGCTTCGCCCTTCGCGCCGACGACCACGTCACCGTGGTGGGCGACCCCGACCTCTTGAAGCGCCTGATCCTCAACCTGGTCGACAACGCGTTCCACCACACGCCGCCCGGGGCGAACGTCGACCTCGCCGTGGCACGCCGCAACGGGCACGCCTGCATCCGCGCGCACGACGAGGGTCCCGGCATCCCGGCGTCCGAGCAGCCTCGCGTCTTCGAGCGCTTCTACCGTGGCGCGACCGCGGAAGGCGGTGCGGGTCTCGGCCTGGCGCTGTGCCGGGAGATCGTGTCCCGGCACCGCGGCGAGATCCTGCTGGCGAGCGAGCCGGGCGCCGGAACGACCGTCACCGTCACCCTGCCCCTCGCGCGAGGCGGCGAGCCCGCATGATCCGCACGGCCGCCCTGGCGGCGGGCCTCGTCCTCGGCGCGGCGTCCGCTCGGGGCGCCGAGCCGCTCACGCTGGCGGGCGCGCTCGCGCGCGCGCACGCCGACAGCCCCGACATCGCCGCGGCCCGTGCCGACCTCGACGCCGCGCGCGGGCGGCTCGTGCAGGCCGGCCTCTTCCCGTCCAATCCGACGGTCGCCGCGAGCGGCACGCATCACCACATTCCGCACGCGACCAACGTCGACAACGCCGTCACCGTCGCTCAGGAGGTGGAGGTCGGCGGCCAGCGCGGCTTGCGCGTCGGCGCGGCCCGCCACGGCGTCGATCGCGCCGAGCGGCTGCTCGCCGATCGCGAGCGCACGGTCGACGCCGAGGTGCGGCGCGCCTTCGCCGGACTCGTCGCCGCCCAGCGCCGCCGCGTGATCGACGCCGAGGCCGCAACCGAATCGAAGCAGCTCGCCGACGCCATGGCCACCCGTCTCGCGCACGGCGACGCGAGCGGTCTCGACGTCGAGCTCGCACGCATCGACGCGCTGAAGCAACGAGAAGACGCCACGAGCTCGGACGTCGAAGTGGTGCGCGCCCAGCGCCGCGTCGCGCTCGCGATCGGCGCCCCACCCGACGAGACCTTCGCCGTGACGGCGACCGACGATCCACGGCCGCCGACGCCTCCCGAGGCCGCCCTCGTCGCGCGTGCGCTCGCCGTGCGACCCGATCTCGCCGCGGCGCGCGCCGAGCGCGATCGCCTGGACGGCGAAGCCGACGTCGCACGCCGTAGCGGCCTGGTTCCGAATCCGACCTTCCGCGGCTTCTACAGCCACGAGAACGGCGAAGAGACGCTCGCCGGCGGCGAGGTCGAGATCCCGCTGCCGATCTGGAACCGCCAGCAGGGCACGGAGACCGATCTCCGGGGACAGGCGGCGTCTGCGGCGGCGGACGTGGTGCGGCTCGAGCGCCAGATTCCACGCGACGTCGGGACCGCGCTCGCCCACGAGCGCGCGGCCCGCGCGACCTGGGGACGCTACCGCACCGAGACGCTGCCCACCGTCGACGCCGCTCATACGAGCCTCGCACGGGCGCTCGCGAGCGGATACCTCGGCCTGCCCGAGGTCCTGAACCAGCAAGACCGCCTGCGGGCGACCCGGCGCTCTGCCGTCGATGCCTGGCTCGCCCTGCGCGAGGCCGAAGCCGAGCTGATCGAAGCGGTCGGGGAGGATCCATGGTGATGGCGGTCCGCCACGTTGCGCTCGTCCTCGCGGCGCTCGCCTTGGCGTGCACGCGTGATCCCGCAGACCACGAAGCTGCAAAGCCGACCGTGCCGGGACTCGAAACCGCCGTCGCCGCGACCGCGCCCATCCGCGACGTCGTGCGAATGCCCGGAACCGTCGCGCCCGACGGCCTCACGCCGGAGGCCCGTGACGCCCGCAACGACCTCGCCGCGGCCGAGGCGCGCCTGCGTCTGGCGACGCAGCAGGTCGCTCGGCTGCAGGCGCTCGCGCAGGCGGTCGCACCGAAGAAGGACCTCGACGCCGCGCTGGCCGAGGAGGCGAGCGCGCGCTCCGCGGCGGAGCGCGCGCGGCAGGTCGTTGCGAGCCTCGGCGGCCGCCCCGACGCCGCCGGCACGCCGCCCGCGACGGCGTGGGTCGTCGCCCGCGTACCCCAGGAGGCGGTCGGGCTCGTCGCCGCCGGGGCCGACGCGCGCTTCATGTCCGACACGACGCCACGGGAGACGTTCGAGGGCACCGTCGACGGCGCGCCGTCCTATGTCGACCAGACGTCGCGCACCGCGCCGGTTCGCGTGCGCGTGACGGATCCCCAGCACCGGCTGCTGCCGGGCATGACGGGTTCCGTCGCAATCGAGGTGGGAACGCCGCACGAGGGTGTCACCGTCCCCGAGGCCGCGGTCGTATACGACGACCGCCGCGCCCTCGTCTTCGTGGACGACGGACACGGCGGCTACTCGGCGACACAGGTCACACTGGGCGTGATCCGCGACGGTGTGGCTGAGATCACGTCGGGCCTCGCAGCCGGCGCGCGCGTGGCGACGACCGGCGCCGCGAGCCTGCTCTCCGCCGCCGCGCTCGCAGCCGGCGGCGGCGATTGAGCTGATGGTCAGCCGGCTCGTCGATACCTCGCTGCGCCATCGGCCGGTGGTGCTCCTGCTCGCGACCCTGCTCGTCGCGCTGGGGATTCACGCGGCCCTGGTAGCCCCGCTCGACGTGTTCCCCGAGTTCGCGCCACCCATCGTGGAGGTGCAGAGCGAAGCGCCCGGCTTCGGGGCCGAGGACGTCGAGGCGCTCGTCACGACCCCGCTCGAGCAGGCGCTGGCAGGGACGCCGGACGTGGCGAAGATCCGCTCGGAGTCGTCGCTCGGGCTCTCCACCGTGATCACCATCTTTCCGTACGGCACCGATCCGTATCGCGCCCGGCAGCTGGTGATCGAGCGCGTCGCGCTGGCGAGCGAGCAGCTTCCGCCGGGGGTGAGGCCACGCGTGGCCCCCCTGGCGTCCGTCCTCACGACGATCCTCGCCGTCGGCCTGCGTGGAGATGGGCAGACCTCGCCGCTCGTGTTGCGCGACCTCGCGGACTGGACCATCACGCCGCGCCTCCTCGCCGTGCCCGGCGTCGCGAACGTCGTCGTCTACGGGGGGGGGACCCGGCAGGTCCAACTCACGACCACGCCCGAGCGCCTCACGGCCTACGGCGCGACGCTCGACGACCTCGCTGCCGCGACCACCGCGGCGGACGCACCGTCGGGCTCGGGCTTCCTCGATCGCAGAGGTCAACGCCTCGAGACGTGGTTCGACGGGCGCGCGCGCAGCGTCGCCGACCTCGACCAGGCGGTCATCCCCGGCCGCGGAAATCCGCCCGTGCCGCTCGGCGCCGTCGCCGACGTCGGCGAGGGGGCCGCGGTCCCGGTCGGCACGGCCCTCGTCGACGGCGAGCCCGGTGTGCTCCTGCTGGTCGTGAAGCAGCCGGGCGTGAACGTCGTCGAGGTCACGCGCGCCGTCGAAGAGGCGCTGGCAGCCCTCGCACGCGTGTTGCCCGCGGGTGTCCGCGTCGACCGCGAGCTCTTCCGCCAGGCCACCTTCGTCGAGCACGCGATCGGAAACCTCGCGCGTGCGCTCGTCGTCGGGGGCGTGCTCGTGTCGATCGTCCTGCTGGTCTTCCTGGGCGACGTGCGCGCCGCCCTGGCGAGCCTCGTCGCCATTCCCCTCTCCCTGCTCGCGGCGGTGCTCGTGCTGAACGCGTTCGGCGAGACGCTGAACGTCATGGTGCTCGGTGGTCTCGCGATGGCGGTCGGCGAGGTGGTCGACGATGCCATCATCGACGTCGAGAACTGCTGGCGACGGCTGCAGGCGGCCCCGCCGACGGCGCGCGCGCGCGAGGTCGTGCTTCGCGCGTCGGTCGAGGTACGCAGCGCCGTCGTCTACGCGACGTTCATGGTGGCGCTCGTCTTCCTGCCGCTCTTCTTCATGGGCGGCTTCGAAGGTGCGCTCTTCCGTCCGCTCGCGGCCGCATACGTGCTCGCGACCATGGCCTCGCTCGCGGTCGCCCTCACGGTCACGCCGGTGATGGCGCTCCTGCTGCTCCCGAACGCCGCCAAGGAGCACACCGTGCCGCGCCTCGTCCGCGCGCTCCGAACGCGGTACGCCGCCGCGCTCGAGCGCGTGCTCGAGCGGCCCGGCCGCATGCGCGTCGCGGCGGCGGCGACGGTCGTCGCCGGGATCCTGCTCGCGCCGCTGCTCCAGCTCGAGTTCCTGCCCGAGTTCCACGAGACGAATCTCATCCTGCACATGACGGGCGCACCAGGAGTCGGCCTCGACGAGACGGCCCGCGTCGGGGCGGCGGCGGCGCGCGCGCTCCTCGCCGTGCCGGGGGTCCGCTCGGTCGCGCAGTTCATCGGACGCGCGACGCTGGCCGAAGATCACGCGTTCGGATCCGAGCGCGGCGAGCTCCTCGTGCGTCTCACGTCCGGCAACGAGGCGGCCGCCGTCACCAGGGCGCTCGCGACCGCCGTGCAGGACATCGCGGGCTTCACCTTCGACGTCAAGCAATACCTGAACGAGCGCATCGAGGAGACGATCGAGGGCGAAGGCGCCGAGCTCGTCGTCCGCGTGCGGGGCGCCGAGCTCGGCTCGATCGAAGAGGGCGCGCGGCTGCTGGCCGAGCGCATCGCGGACGTTCCCGGCGCCGTCGACGTGCACGCCGCCGGCGCCTTCGCAGCACCCGGCGTGCACGTGCGGCCGCGCCGCGACGACCTCCTGCGGCTCGGCGTCTCGACCGCCGCCGTGGGACGAGCCATCCGCAGCGTCCTCGGCGGCGAGCCCGTCGGCCGTCTCGTCGAGGGACAACGCCAGGCCGACATCGTCCTGCGCGTCGCGACCGAGGTCGGTACGGACCCCATCCGCTTCGCCACGCTCCCGGTTCCCACCGGCGGCGCCGGTACGGTGGCGCTCGGCACGGTGGCCGACGTCTCGCTCGGACCGCTGCGTGCGTTGATCGCGCACGAGGACGCCGTGCGCACGGTGGTCGTGCGCCTCGACGCGCGGGACCGCTCGCTCGCCGCGGTGGCCGCCGACGTCGCCGAGGTCGTGCGCACGGCCCCGCTCCCCCATGGCGTCTACGCCGAAGTGGGAGGCGAGTACGCCGCGGCGACTGCTGCGCGCCGCCGCCTCCTCCTGCTCGGCATGGTCTCGCTGCTCGGCATCTTTCTCCTCCTTCTCATCGACTTCGGCTCCATCCGCCTCGCGGCGCTCACCATGGTGAACGTACCGCTCGCATTCGTCGGGGGGCTCGTGGCGGTGGTCGTCGGTGCCGGCGGTCACCTCTCCCTCGGCGCGATCGTGGGCTTCGTCACGGTGTTCGGGATCACGGTCCGCAACGGTATCGTGCTCATCGCGCACTTCCGCGACGTCGAGCGCGAGCGGGGCGAGCGCCTCGATCACGCGGGGCTCATCGTCGCGGCGGTCGAGCGGCTCGCCCCCATCCTCATGACCGCCCTCGTGACCGGCATCGCCCTCGTCCCCCTCCTGCTCCTGGGGGGGCACGCCGGCGGCGAGATCGATCAGCCCATGGCGCTCGTGATCGTCGGGGGCCTGGTCACCTCGACGTGGCTGAATCTCTTCATCGTGCCGTCCTGGTATGCGCGCGCGCGCCGCTGACCTCGCGTGCCTCGCGGCGCTGCTCGCGGCCCTGCTCGCGTGGCCGCTGCACGACCCGGGAATCTGGAGTCGCGGCGAGGCGCGTGAGGGCCTCGTGGTGCGCGACATCGTCGCCAACGGGAGCTGGGTGATCGCGCGGCGCGACGGAGCGCTCGCGTCGAAGCCGCCGTTCTTCCACTGGATCGCGGCGGCCGCAGGCGAAGTCGTCGGGCCGACGGACGCGGTCGTGCGCCTTCCCTCGGCGCTCGGCGCCTTCGCCATGCTGGCGGCGACGCTCGTCCTCGGGGAGGCGATCGGCGGGCGGCGGGTCGGCCTGATCGGCGCTGCCGTGCTCGCGTCGGTGGCCTACTTCTGGCGCTCCGCGATCGAAGCTCGCGTCGACATGGTGTTCGCCGCCGCGATCACGGTGTTCGTCGCCGCGCTCTACCTGCGCGATCGCCGCGGAACGCTCGCGCCCGCGATCGTGGGCACGCTGGCGGTCGTCGCGGCGAGCCTCACCAAGGGCCCGGCGGGCGCCGTCCTGGCGCTCGGGATCGCGATCGCCTACCTCGCGGCGGAGCGACGGCTGGGGCAGCTGGCGGCCCTCTGGCCATGGCCCCTCGCCACGGCGGCCCTGATCGCGATCGGCGGCTGGTATGTCGCCGCCTACCGGATCGCGGGGCGCGAGTTCCTCGACGTGCAGCTCTTCCACGAGAACGTGAACCGCATGGTCGGCCTCGGCGCCTTCGGTCGCCACGGCAGCCGCTCGACACACCTCCCGCGCGCCTTCGCCGCCCACCTGCTGCCGTGGAATCTGGTGCTCGTGTGGAGCGCCCGGCGATGGTGGCGCGGGGAGCGGGAGGACGCGGCCGGCCACCTGCTCCATGCGTGGTGGATGGTCGTCGTCGGCTTCTTCGCGCTCGCGAGCCGGACGCGCGGCGTGTATCTGCTCCCCGCCTATCCAGCGATCGCCCTCCTCGTGGCGCGCGCGCTGGCCCCCGTGCGGGCGCGCTGGCTCCTGCCGGCCGTCGTCGTGCTGTCGCTCGTCATGATCGCGAGCGAACAGCGGAGCCGACTCGGCGAGGCGAGGCGCGATGTGCTCGTTCCATTCGCCGATCGCATCGCACCTCGCGTCGCGGACGCCGCTCACCTGGTCGCGGCGCCCACGTTGCTCGAGAACGATGCACTCGTCCTGCGCTATCGCCTGGCCCGCTCCATCCGCCGAGAGCCGATGGTCTGCGAGCGCGATACGCTCGTCATCGCGCCCGCGCCGTCGCTCCATCGTGCGACCGCGCTCGGCCTCCGGGTCGTCGACGCGGCCGGCGAAGGCGACCGCCGCATCGCGCTCCTCGAGTGTCCGCCCGGGTGACGCCCTACGCGCGCCAGGGCTCGACGAGGATCTTGGCGTGCGTCTCGGGATTTGCGAGGTCGCGGAACGCCTGCGCGACCCCCTCGACCCCGACCTTCCCCGTCACGAGCGGGGTGACGTCGATGCGGCCGTCGGCGAGCGCCCCGAGCGTGTCGGCGAACTCCATCGGCGTGTAGCCGAGCACGAACTGGAGCGAGAGCTCCTTGTTGATCGCGAGCATCGGACGGATCGCGTCGTCCTCCATGCAGACGCCGGCCACCACGATCTTGGCGCCGAGCGGGGCCTGCCGCAGGACCTCCTGGATCAGGCCCGGCACGCCGACGCATTCGAACATGGCCGCCGGTCGCAGGTCGGCCGACTCGCGATACGCGTCCACGATCCGCTTCTCTTTCGGATCGACGACCACGTGGGCACCCATCTTGCCGGCGAGCTCGCGCCGCATGGGGGAGTAGTCGCCGGCCACGATCGGGTCGACGCCCCGGAGCTTGAGGGCCGCGATGACCGCGAGCCCGACCGGTCCACACCCGAACACCATCGCGGCGTCACCCGGCGCGAGCCGTGCCTTCTCGACGGCGTGCAATCCGACGGCCATGGGCTCGGTCATGGCGGCGTACGGGGTCGCGAGCCCGTTCGGCACCTCGAGCAGGAGCGAGGCGTTGAGAACCATGAGCTCCCCGTAGCCGCCGGGGATCTCGTTCGAGTAGCCGACGCCGAGGATGCCGGTCGGCCGGAAGACGAGCGGCATCGAGACGGCGCGCCGCCCCGGCTTCACGTTGCCGTCGGTGCCGGGGCCGTAGTCGAGGACCTCGACGCAGAACTCGTGGCCCATCACGACGTCCTTCGACGGGTCCATGTTGAAGGGCATTGCGGTCTCGCGCGCGATGTCGACCATCTTGTGCGCGAACTTGAGCGCGTGGAGATCCGAGCCGCAGATCCCGCAGGCGAGCGTCTTGACGATCGCTTCCCCCGGGCCGGGCTCCGGATCGGGAACCGTGTCGACGACGAGGCTCGAGTTCCGCATGACGGCAGCACGCATGGCGCGGGTTATCCCGCCGCCTCGCCGCGCGTGCAAGAGCGGCGGGACCATGTCACAACGCGCGACATGCAACGCGCGCTCGACGAGCTGCTCGGCCTGCTGGACCTCGAGGAGCTCGAAGTGAATCTCTTCCGCGGGCAGAGCCCGCAGGAGATGCGCCTGCGCGTGTTCGGCGGACAGGTGGCGGCACAGGCCCTCGTCGCGGTGGGCCGCACGGTCGAGACCGGCGTCGTGCATTCGCTGCACTCGTACTTCCTGCGTCCCGGCGATCCCAAGGTGCCGATCGTGTACCAGGTCGATCGCATCCGCGACGGCCGCTCGTTCACCACCCGTCGCGCGGTCGCCATCCAGCACGGCGAGGCGATCTTCCTGCTGTCCGCGTCCTTCCAGCGGCCGGAGGAGGGTCCCGAACACGGCCTCCGCATGCCGGAGGTGCCCGATCCCGAGACCCTGCCCACGACCGAGGAGCGGCTCGCCGGCGTGAAGGACCAGCTCCATCCCGAGGTGTGGAAGTGGGTGACGCGCGAGCGCCCGATCGATACGCGCAGCGTCACCGACCACAACCCGTTCAAGCCGACGCCGCGCGAGCCGCGCCAGCTGGTGTGGATCCGGGCGAGCGGCCGGCTCCCCGATGCGTCGCTGCTCCTGCACCAGTGCGTGATCGCCTACGCCTCGGACCTGATGCTCCTCGACACGGCGACGCTCCCGCACGCAATCCCGTGGAACGATCCGCGCTACGCGATGGCGAGCCTCGACCACGCCATGTGGTTCCACCGCCCGTTCCGCGCCGACGAGTGGCTCCTCTACGCGCAGGAGAGCCCCGCCGCGCACGGCGCGCGCGGGTTCACGCTCGGGCACTTCTTCACCCGCGACGGCCGTCTGGTGGCGAGCGTCGCGCAGGAGGGGCTCATCCGCCCCGTGAAGCCGCGCACGAGCGCATGAGGTCCGTCCTGCCGATGACGGTGCCCCTGTGGTGCCTCGTCGTGTTCGTGGTGTGGACGATCGGGCTGGTGGTGGCGCTCTCGATCGCGCGCTTCCGGCACCTCGCGGCCGGCGGCGTGGTGCGCGACTTCGGCGTGCCGGACGACCGGCGCCTCATCTGGCGGCTCTTCCGCGCGCACGTGAACGCGCTCGAGAACCTGCCCCTCTTCGCGGCCGTGGTTCTGATCGCCACGGTGCGCGGCGTCACCGGACCCGTGCTCGACCTCCTCGCGGTCGTCTACCTCGCCGCCCGCCTGGCGCAGTCGATCGTGCACGTGGCGCCCGGCGGCGGCGTGCGTGGAAATCGCCGCTTCGCGTTCCTCGTGATCCAGCTCGCCTGCCTGCTCGGCATGACGGCGCTTGCGGTCGCGCCGGTGTAGACCCGCTCAGGCGTCGCGGTCGTCGTCGAGGGCGTTCGCGCGGGCGATGCGCCCCAGCCAGGCGGCGCTCGGCTTGCCCTGTCGCACCTGCGTCGTGCGATCGACCTCGACCAGTCCGAACTTCGGCCCGTAGCCGAACGTCCACTCGAAGTTGTCGAGCAGGCTCCAGTACACGTAGCCGCGCACGTCGATCTCGTCGCGCAGGCACGCCAGCACGCCGCGGAGCGCGCGCTCGACGTACTCGACGCGCTCGGCGTCGACGAGCGTGCCGATGCCGTTCTCGGTGACCAGGATCGGCACCTGCCGCGTCATCTCCCAGGCGCGGCGGATGGTCGCTTCGAGCGCCTCGGGCCAGAACTCGTAGCCCATCTGCGTCGTGCGGGCGCCCGGCTCGGGCGGGAGCATCCCATGGGGCCCGTAGCGGAAGCGCGTGTACGTCTGCACGCCGATGAAGTCGTCGCCGCGCGCCGCCTCCAGGTAGACGTCCTCCATCAGCGCGCGTTCGGCGTCGCGGACCGCGTGCCCTCCCGCGACCGCCTGCATGTCCTGCATGGCGAGCGTGAGCCCGACGGGCACGGTACCCGGCCCGCCCTGGACCACCTGCACGGATCGCTTGTGGGCGTCGATGAAGACGTCGTTGGCGCGGCGTCGCAGATCGGCATCGCGCTTGCCGGGCGGAAAGAGGCCCCAGAGGTGCCCGAAGGTGGCGACGACGTTCGGCTCGTTGAACGTGCAGGCGCGGCCGATGACGTCGCCCAGGCGCGCGGTCACGCGCTCGCAGTAGCGGACGAACAGATCGGCGGTCTCGGACGCCGTCCACCCACCGCGCGCCGCGACCCAGCGCGGCGTCGTGAAGTGGTGGAAGGTGACGATCGGCTCGAGGCCGTGCTCGCGGCAGGTGGCGCACATGCGCCGGTAGTGATCGAGCGTCGCGCTCGAGAACTCGCCGTCCTCGGGCTCGATGCGGCTCCACTCGAGCGAGAAGCGGTACGCGTTGAAGCCGAGCGCGGCGAGCAGCCGGATGTCGTCGGGGTAGCGGTGGTAGTGGTCGCATGCGTCGCCGGACGGCTCGGTGCACGGCGCCCCGGGCGTGTGCTCCCAGGCCCACCAGTCGTTGTTCCAGTTGCCCCCTTCGACCTGGTGGGCGGCCGTCGCCGTGCCCCACACGAACCCGTCCGGAAAGCGCGCCATGCGGACGGGTCTACTATACAGTGCCGACCCAAGACTACGTCTTGGGTCGGGGGGAACGCGAGAGTGCGGCGTCCGTGGCCCGCGCGACCGACATGTCGCTGCGTCACACCGGCACGACCACGTACGCGAGCGTCACCTTAGCTGCAGCTCGGGGCGCGTACCCTCGTATGTCGCGCCAGCTTCGCTGGCCGCGACATGCCGGTCGTGCGTGCCACCACGCACCACCCTCGCGTCCCCCTCCGAGCCAAGACGCAGTCTTGGCTCGGACTACGCCCGCTGGCCCGGAGCGCGCCAGCGCGAGAGCAGCTCCACCTGGGAATGGACGTCGAGCTTGCGATAGACGGCCTTCAGGTGGTTGCGAACGGTGTGCTCCGACACGCGGAGCCGCTCCGCGATGGCACCGACGCGCTGGCCCGATGAGAGGGCCGCGACGATCTCGCGCTCGCGCGGCGTGAGCACGTCCGAGGCGGAGCCGTTGGTCGGCGCCGCGACGCGGCGGGCGATCTGCGCCACCGTCGAGCCGTCGGCCAGCACGTCGCGCAGCGACTCGAGCATACGCGCCGCCTTGCGCGTCTCGAGCGCGCGGCGCACCGAGCGCAGCAGATCGTCGAAGTCGAACGGCTTCACGAGGTAGTCGACCACGGCGAAGCGCATCGCTTCGACCGCGGTCGGTACGGACGGATACGCCGTCACCACGATCACCGGGAGAACCGCCCCACCGTTCGACACGCCGCGCAGCAGCTCGAGGTCCATGTTGCCCGGCATCCGCAGATCGCTGATGAGGAGGTCGTACTGTGCCTTGGCAAGTAGCTCCGCGGCCTCCTCGCCCGAGCTAGCCACGTCGCAGTCGTAGCCCTCCCGCCGCAGGAGCACGGCAACCGAAGCTCGAAACGTCTCTTCGTCGTCAGCCAGGAGGATGCGTGCCGGGATCATGGCCGGGCCGTAGCGCACATCGGTTGACCCTGGCAAGGCACGTTTGGTGCCGTGAATTGGTCAGCCTCGGGGCGAATATGCCTCGCCGGTCTCGGAGTAGTAGGATCATCCAACGATGGCGCTCGATCAGCGACCGCTCGAGGAGGCGGACCTCGATCAGGTGTGGGAGATCGAGCGCGAGGCCTTCAATGCCGATCCATCCCATCAGGAACACTGGAGGAAATGGGAGCGCGCGATCGGTCCGGAGCGCCTCGAGGGCCTGTTCGAGGCCGGCCGGCTGGTCGCGATGGCGGGCGTGCTCGCGTTCGGACAGTGGTTCGGCGGGCGCGCGATTCCGATGGGAGGCGTGCGGGCAGTCGCGGTGCGTCCCGAGCGTCGCGGCCGGGGCTACGCCGCGCGCGTGGTGCGCGCCGCCATCGACGCGATGCACCGGCGCGGCGAGACGATCTCCGTCCTCTTCCCGCAGGTGACCCGGCCGTACCGCAGCCTCGGCTGGGAGATCGCAGGCACCGTCGTGTATCGGCAGGTCCCGACACGCTCGCTGGCGCAGGTCGCGACGCCGGACGTCACCGTGCGACGTGCGGGCGAGCGCGACCACGACGCGATTCGCGCCTGTTACGCTCGGGTCGCGCGCGAGAACAATGGCTGGGTCGACCGGCCGAGCGGGCGCTGGGACTGGTTCTTCGATCGCTTCTCCGACGATCATCTCTACGTCGCGGATGGCGACGGCTACGTGCTCTACCGCCACCTGCCGCTGCCTTCGAACTCGCCGCCCGACGGCTTCAATCTCATGGTGCTCGAGCTCGTCGCGGCGACGGCGACCGCATGGCGCGCCCTGTGGTCGCTGGTCGCGGCGTCGGCCGCGATCGCGCCGACGACGTACTTCCGCGGTGGCGGCGTCGATCCACTGGCGATGCATCTCGGAGCGCCCGACGTCACCGTGCTGCGCGAGCGGCCGTGGATGCTCCGGATGGTGGACGCGCCCGGCGCGGTCGCGGCACGGGGGTTCCCCGACGACGTGGGCTGCGTCGTCCCGCTCGAGATCGCCGACGGCGTCTGCCCGTGGAACGGCGGGCGCTTCACCTTGGTCGTCGAGAAGGCAC
This sequence comes from Candidatus Eisenbacteria bacterium, assembly GCA_035577985.1. Classification (NCBI taxonomy): domain Bacteria; phylum Candidatus Eiseniibacteriota; species Candidatus Eiseniibacteriota bacterium. The sequence goes on along the minus strand of DATJZY010000065.1, from coordinate 834 downwards.
GCGGGCGGCTCGAGCCCGGCGGCGCCGGGGCCGTCCGCGTCGGCATCGGGGCGCTGTCCGCGCTCTTCAGCGGTCATGCGACGACCTCGCTCCTCGCACGCGCGGGACTGCTCGAGGGCGGATCGGACGGCGATCGCGCGGCGCTCGATCGCGTCTTCGCCGGCGCCATGCCCTGGATGTTCGACGAGTTCTGAGCGCGGCTACTCCGAGACGGCGTCGAACTCGGGCCGGTAGCGCACGAAGCCGGACGCGCTCGCGAGCGCGCCCGGCACCAGCTCCGCGGCCATGAAGACCTCGTCGGGCACGCGGTCGTCGTAGCTCAGGCCGAAGCGGCTCGCCGGCACGAAGCCGAAGCGCGGATAGAATCCGGGATGGCCGAGGACGACCACCGCGCCATGGCCGCGCTCGCGCGCCCGCGCGAGTCCCTCCTCGACCAGGCGCGAGCCGATGCCGTTTCCCTGGTATGCCGGAAGCACGGACATCGGCCCGAGGCCGAGCGGCGCGCCGCATGCGCCATCGATCGTGACCGGGCTGAGAGCGAGATGGCCGGCGACGGTCCCGTCGAGCTCCGCGAGCAGCGACAGCCCGAGTGCGCCCGCGTGACGGAGGCGATCCACGAGCACGCCCTCGCCGTCGCGGCCGAACGCGGCCACGTTGACGGCGCGGATGGCGCCCGCATCCGCCGGCGTCTCCTCGCGCACGACGACGGGCAGCTCAGCGAGCGTCTTCGTCATGACGACGCACGCGATGTCGCGTCCGGGCGCCAGCGTGTGCGTGGTCGCGCGCTCCCGCGCCCAGCCTGCGGCGAGGTAGAACGGGACCGCGTTGAGCGAC
>DATJZY010000064.1 GCA_035577985.1 Candidatus Eisenbacteria bacterium | reverse complement strand
CGAGGCGCACGGCGATGACGTGGCCGGCTTCCTCGGGCGCGCCGTGCGCGCCGCCGAAGCGCTCGCGGCGAGCCCCGAATACGCCGACCTCCTCGAGCGCAAGCGCGCGAGCCGCGCGGCCGACGAGGCCGTCAAGCCGCTCGCGCAGCACCGCGCCGAGGAGCTCGAGCGGATGAAGCTCAATTTCCACGGCTTCGATCCGAGCTACCACGTCGCGCGCTACCACTTCGTGTTCAAGGTGCCGAAGTCCCGCACGCCCCTGTATCTCGCACAGCACCGCGTGCCGCCGCGGCGCCGCATCGCGGCCTGACGGGGAGAGGACGCGACCCGCGGCGATGGCGTCTCTCCCCGGCGATTGGCTCGCGCTCGTCACCCTCGTGTTCGTGCTCGGGCTGAGGCATGGCCTCGACGCCGACCACCTGGTCGCGATCGACGGGCTAGCGCGCTTCAACAGCCTCGCCCATCCACGCCTCGCCCGCTGGTGCGGCCTGCTCTTCTCCCTCGGCCACGGCGCGGTCGTCCTTGGCGTGGCGCTTGCGGTCGGTCTCGCCGCGGACCTCTGGACCGTACCGGGCTGGCTGGAGGATGTCGGAGCGTGGGTCTCGATCGCGTTCCTCACCGTGCTCGGCCTGGTCAACTGCGCCGCTTTGCTCGGGACGTCGGCCGACCGGGTCGTCCAGCCGGTCGGCCTGCGCGGGCGCCTGTTCGGCCGACTGACGCGGACCTCGCACCCGGGCGCAATCGCCCTGGTCGGCGGGTTCTTCGCCGTGTCGTTCGACACGATCTCGCAGGCGGCGCTGTTTGCGATCACTGCAAACCAGTTCGGCGGCTGGGAGCACGCCGTCGTGCTCGGCCTCGCTTTCATGTTCGGGATGACGCTGGTCGATGGCGCGAACGGGCTGTGGATCGCCGCGCTGCTGCGCAGCGCCCACGCGCGCGCGCTCGTCGCTTCCCGGTTGCTCGGGCTCACCGTCGTGTCCCTGAGTTTCGGCGTCGCCGCTTTCGCCGTCGCCGGGCGCTGGTCCAGCACGTTTGCTGCCTGGGCCGAGGGGCGCGAGCTCGCGTTTGGACTCGGCGTCATCGTCGTCGTCGCGGCCGCATTCCTGCTCGGGCTAGCGGTGTCGCGCCCGGCGCTGACCCAGGCGCCTGCTCCGCGTCGTTTCTAGAGGCGCGCGCTTCGGTAGCCCGAGCGCGCGGGTCGGCTCGTCGCTTTGCTTAGAATGCGCAGACGGTGTCTTTTCACAGGGGGGTCATGAACTCGATGGCTGATCGACGCTTGCGCCTGACGGTCGCGGTCGCGGTGCTGGTGGCAAGCGCGTGCGCGATGGACTCGGTGGAGCACAAATCGGAGAAGCCCTCCGGAGCCCGGATCCAGATGGGTGAAGGCCACCTGAACCGCGACGGCAAGGCCTTCCACTACTGGGACAAGGAAAAGGAGATCCCCGCCGTCTGTGCGCGCTGCCACGCTGCGACGGGAGTTGCCCAGTACCTGACAGAGGGCAAGAACACTCCCGCGCCGCACGTGAAGAACGCATTCGCGTGCACGAACTGCCACGCGGACATGCTCACGTATGCACGCCACACGGTCGCCAAAGTGACCTTCCCGAGCGGCCTCACGGTCGACAGCGGCAACAACGACGCGAACCTGTGCATGACCTGCCACCAGGGGCGCGAGTCGACGGCGAGCGCAAACAAGGCGATCGCCGCCCTCGGCCCCAACGCCGGCCCCGACACGCCGAATCCGAAGCTCGTGTTCGTCCACGTGCACTACTTCCCTGCTGGCGCAACGGTCTACGGCACGGACGCGAAGGTGGCGTACGAGTACGCTGGCAAGGCCTACGCTGGCCGCTTCAACCACGTTGCCAGCGTGAACACCTGCACCGCCTGTCATGAGCCCCACGCAGGCGCGGTGCTCGTGGAGAAGTGCGGCACGTGCCACCAGGGCGTGAAGAATTTGGCCGACGCTGCAACGATCCGGATGTCCACGAAGGGCGACTTCGACGGCAACGGCCGCGAGGAGGGTCTTGCGCGCGAGGTTGCCAACCTGCAGCGGGAGCTCTATGCCGCGATCCAGCAGTACGCGCGCGCTGTCGGCGGCACCTCGATCGCGTTCTCCCCTGAGGCGTTCCCGTACTGGTACACCGACACAAACGGCAACGGCAAGATCGATCCGGAGGAACTGCGGCCCGACAACCGGTACACGGCGTACACGCCTCGCCTCGAGCAGGCGACCTACAACTACACCTATGTGCTCAGGGATCCCGGGGCGGCGTATCACAACGGCCGCTACACGCTGCAGCTCCTCTACGACTCGCTCGACAGTCTCGCGGCGAGCGGCAAGGCGGGCGTGGAGATGCGCGGCAAGGTGCGGCCATAGTGTCGGGCGGCCGTCGCACGCTCGGCCCAATCGGCGGTTCGCTTGATGCACATCAATATCGCCGCTGCGGCGCGGGTGCACCGTTGCACGGCGGCATGCCGGCGAGGAGTGGTATCGCCGATTCACCGATCCGGAGTGCGCGCAGTGCCGACAATCGGGCGGATGTTCGACGTGATCGAGGCCGCGGAGCACTACCCGGCGTTCCTGCCCTGGTGCGTCGGCGCCGCGATCCTCGAGCGCGACGAGGGCGTCGTACGCGCGATCATCGCGATCGACTGGCGCGGCGTGCGATCCAGTCTGACGACGCGCAATCCCAAGCGGCGGCCCGAGTGGAGGGCGATGCATCTCGAGGACGGGCCGTTTCGCCGCTTCGAAGGCGAATGGACGCTGCGCCCGCTCTCCGCCGCGGGATGCAGGATCGATTTCCGCCTCGGCTACGACTTCGCCGGAGCGGTGATGCGCCGCGCGACGCGCCCGGTGTTCGACCAGATCGCGGACACGCTCGTCGACGCGTTCGTGGCTCGCGCGGATCGCGAGGCGGGTCGCGCCGCGACGACGGGGGGCGTCGCCGATACCACCGCCCGTCCTCCGCTGCCAACGCATCCCGACGATTCGACGACAGGAGGTTGACCGCCATGTCCGATCCCAAACTCGAAGCGCTCGCCCGGACCAAGCTCGCCGGAGAGCTCGATGACGGCGAGCAGGCCGTCCTTTCCAAGGTGCTCACTCAGCGCGACCTCGAGGAGGGCGAGGTCCTCGTCCATGAGGGCGTGTCGGACAACCACCTCTACCTGGTCGTCCGGGGCTCGCTCGGCGTCGTCAAGCAAAAAGGCACCCCGCACGAGGTCACGTTCAACACGCTGGCGCCGGGCGATCTCGCCGGCGAGATGGCATTCCTGGACGGGATGGAGCGCTACGCGTCGCTGGTGGCGCACGGCCACGCGCGCGTGATCGGCCTCGAGCGGGAAAAGCTCGAGAGCCTGCTCCCGAGCCATCCCGGGATCGTCTACAAGGTCATGCGCGCGATCATCCGGGTCGTGCACGAGACCCAACGCCGGCTCGCGATGCAGCAGGCGGAGCTGACCAACTACATCTACAAGCAGCACGGGCGCTACTGAAACTCCCGAGGACGAGGGGACGAGGTGATCGCCGCCGGGCAGCGGCTCGAGGCGGCACATCATGTGCTACGCAAATACCCGATCATGCGAGCGTTAGCGGACCGAATACTCGTGATGCAGTCCGCCCAACACCGAGTTCGCGAGCACGACGAAACCCTTGCCGTGGCGTGCGATCACCGCTCGCGCGAGCGTTCGCGACGCTTCAGGGAAACTGCGCCGAACGCGGACGTCTCGGTGACGACTCGCTCGCACCCTGAGTGTTAGGCTCCAACTCGAAGATCCATAGCTTCCGGCCCGCTAGAGAGGCCACGTCGTGTACAAAACCGCTTGTTATTTCCGCGCCTGCGCACGGCATCCTCAACGCGCAGGCGTTCCATTACACGAACAGCGTCGAAGCGGACATCCGAAAGACGTTCGCGCGTGTCCTGCGCAGGCGGGCGAAGACGAATGCGTCGATCAACGTCGCGAGCAACCGTCTGGATGCCCGCTCGATTCCTTCTCGTGCGGCTTTGTCTGCCCTGCCCCGCGTGAGAGGGACAGCGTTCGGGCGACCCGCTGCTGCGGTCCCGCGCATGCAGGATGAACGAGGCGTGTCGCACTTCGAGACCGTCTGCGTCGACACGATTCCCAACGAGACGCCCGCAAAGGGCGACGCGGCAATCACGCTTTTCGCACGTGCCAGCGACGACGTGCACGCACTCGCGAGTGGAGGCGCAGCCATGACCGTTCTCGCGAATGTGCTGCCTCTCGCGTGCCGCCGCTTGCATTCCGCCTGACCGGCAGCGATTCTGCGCTCCGTCGAACCTAATCGGCGAACTTCCCACGTTAATCGTCATGATCGCAATCAACGCCGACGCGGTCTCACTCAGTCGCACAGCGACATCCCGGGCCTGGAAGTCTCGAGGGTCGAGGTGGTTGTCGGCGCCCGGGTGCGCATGTGGACATTGGCGAAGAGGTCTGCGCGCTGGTGGACGGTGGCGGCTACGCGCCGTACGCGCTGGCAAGCCCCGCGCAGGTTCTTGCCTTGCCTCCCGGCCTCGACCCGATCGACGCTGCCGCTGTTTCGGAGGCCGCCTTCACGGGCTAGCATAGCTTCTTCAACGTCGCGCAACTCGGCCCCGGATCGTCCGTGCTCATCCACGGCGGAACCGTTGGCATGGGCATCATTGCAATCGAGCTGCCGCGCGCCGGACTGCTCGTGCACGCGCGTCGACCGAGACGCCCCGCGGCGGGCCGGACATTGGGCTCGCTATGCGGCGGGCTCATGACCCTCGCGCAGGCACTCATCGGCGATAGCAGCGGCGGCTGGCGCGAGATGCATGGACCAACACATCGAGCGCCACACGTCAAGCCGATTTTCTGGATTGACGTCTCCATGGCGGCCCGATAGTCTCGCCCCGATCATCTCCGCCGAGTCTCCGCCGACCGCTGCGGGCCGACCGCCGCCCCGCGCAAAGCCCCACCGCATGAGCCCGATGCCACACACCTTTTCGAACTTGCTCCGCCGCCTCGCGAGTCTCTGCGCAGCGTTCGCGCTCGCTGCGTCCACGTGCGCCGCGGCCGCAGACGCCGGCGCTGCAGGCGACCTCGACGACCGCTCCGACCCGGCTCTCCAGCGCGGGCTAGAAAGAGTCGTGCGCGATCTCGGCCTGACCGCCGGGGTCGAGGCAGGCCATCTCTCGCTCGCCCTCCTCGACCTCTCACGCGCCGATGCGCCCCGGCTCGCGATGCTGAACGGTCACGAAATGGTCTACGCGGCGAGCCTGCCGAAGATCGCAATCCTGCTCGGCGCATTCGTCGAGGCCGGGCGCGGGCGCCTTCCGCTCGATGCCGCGCATCTCGACGAGATCACGAAGATGATCCGCGTCTCGAGCAACGAAGCCGCGACGCACGTTCTCGACTGGGTGGGCCGGGAGCGCCTGCTCGACATCCTGCAGTCGCCGGCGATCGCGCTTTACGACGCGAAGCGCAACGGCGGTCTCTGGGTGGGCAAGAGCTACGGCCGCG
>DATJZY010000063.1 GCA_035577985.1 Candidatus Eisenbacteria bacterium | reverse complement strand
CCGCCCCGGTTCCGGCGCTTCCTCGACCCGGTGGCCACCAACCTCCTCCCCACCGCGAGCGTACTGAGGAAACCCGCACGTGTGTGTGACGCGAGCGTGCCGAAAGCGTGACGACCCGTCCACAGAGACGTGGCCGACAGCGTTTCGGGCAGGGCGAACGCTCGCCAGTCGGCGCTACACTTGCCCTGCCGGGCGCATTCGTCTAGTGGCCTAGGACACCGCCCTCTCACGGCGGCGGCACGGGTTCGAATCCCGTATGCGCCTCTCAGGCCCCTTGGGTTGAGCGACCTTGGTTCAACCTGATTGCGCGCATGGAGCGGCGGTCAGGCAAAGGCCTGAGTCCCTTGCGTCGGCGGTGGGCTCCATGATCGGCACCCGAGCGCTTGGCGGCGTGCTCGCGCTACGAGACCGCCGACACCGCCGGAGCCGAGAGTCGCGCGTCACACGCACACGATCATGAGCGGCTACTCGAGCGCCAGCAGCGACCTGAGAGCGGCCAGCTCGGATGACCACTCCTGCTCGGCCTGGGCGAGCGCGGCCTGCCGCGCCTTCTCGTCCGCGGCGCTGGCGCCCAAGGCCTTTTGCACGGCCTTGACTCCGGCGGCGACGGTCGCCTCCTGCCTCACGGCGGTCTTGACCGCCTTCGTGCCGAAGGCCGAGGTCAAACGCTTCCGTTCCGCGGCCGCGGCCGTCGCCTGCACGTCCGCATCCGCGCCGAGCTGCGCGACGCCCGCGGCGCCGGTGTCGAGAATCCTCGAGACGGCCTGCTTCGACGCCGCGTCGACGGAGAGGTCCCCGGGGACGGCCACATGCGGAAGGCCGTCGGGGATCGAGAGCACGGTTCCGGGGACGAGCTTGCGAAGGTCGACTCCCGGGTTCGCCGCCTCGATCGCGGCCGACACCTGGCCGGCGGCTTTCGTCGAGACCGAGCCGGTGAAAAGCCGGGGCCTGAGCGCGGCGAAGTTCTTCTCCTCGCCGACGATGATTACTGCCATGGCGTGCCTCCCAAAGTAGTCGTCACGGGACGGTCGGATTGAGCGGCGCCCACGGCGCCGGCAGCGGCGAGCTGCCGAGATGGGTGCCGCCGGGAGCGAGGTTGCCGAGCGCGGCGAAGCGCTTGCCGTCGACGTGGAGCACGATTCGCGCCCTCGTGCCTCGGGCCCGGTTCGTGGACGCGGTGATCGCGGACGCGGTGAGGTCCATCGCGACCGGGCTGTCGCCGCCGACGTGCTCACACTGGTTCCCCTGCGCGACGAGCTCGCCGGCGATCCGGACGAGGCACGTCGGATCGTTCCCGCCGCCGCTCAGCGAGTTCGACGCGAGGCCAACGTGCTCAGGCGCAGCCGCCGCGAGGTACGCGTTCACGCCGGTGAGGACGAGCACGCCGTCGTGCGCCGGCAAGGCGGTCACCTCGTTGCCGACGCCGAGCGCCTGCGCGACGGTCTCGACGAGCAACGCGATCCAGACGCCTTCCGACGGCGCCGGCTGGTCGGCGCTGAAGCGCGACGAGTTGTCGGACACCGAGGCCGCCGCGAACGGGCCGAAGACGGCGAGGCCGACGCTCAGCCCGAGGTAGCCGCCAGGCGGGCCCACCCCGTCGACGACGTTTCCGGTCACGCGCACGTCCTGCGACGTGAGCACGAAGATGCCTGCGCGAAGGATCGCGTTCTGGAGGTCGATCCCGACGCGCGCGACGACATTGCCTGCAGCGGTGACCGAGCCGGCGTGCATGAGGCCGATGCCGACCGCCGAGTTCGCACCCTCGCGCGTCGCCTCGACGTCGAGCACCTCATTGTTGTCCACCGAAGCGTGCTCGGCGCCTCCGTCGTTCTCGATCAGGATCCCGGCGCCGACGCGGCTGACGACGTTTTCCTTGACGAGCAGCGTCTGCACCGCCGTGCGAAGCGAGATCCCGGTGCCGGAGCGGTCGTGCACGCGGTTGCCGGTGATACGGACGTGGCCGGACTGAACGGTGAAGTCGCCGGCGTCGACGACGATCCCGTCTGTCCCGCGCGCAGTTGTGGCGCCGACCGTCGCGACGCCTCCGGCTGCTCCGAGAGCGAGCGCGTTGACGACGTTCGAGTCGACCGTCGCGTCGGGGCCGACGGTGATCCCCGCCCCGGTGGTCGCGACCTTGTTGCCG
>DATJZY010000062.1 GCA_035577985.1 Candidatus Eisenbacteria bacterium | reverse complement strand
AGCACGCCGGGGCTCTTCCTCAACGGGATGATCCAGGACGCCTCGTTCGGGCTCGCCGGCCTGGTCGCGGCGACGGAGAAGATCCTCGGCGGGCGCTGACGCGGTGGCGAACGTCCTCGACACCCGGCGGGAACAGATGTTCCCGAAGCTCACGCCCGCGCAGATCGACCGGCTCGAGGCGTACGGGAGCCGCATGCGCATCCGTGCCGGCGAAGTGTTGACCGAACCGGGCGACCGGCACGGCCGCATCCTCGTGGTGCTCTCCGGGGCGATCGAGGTCGTGCTGCCGGGGATCGACGGCGAGACCCCGATCACCGTCCACACGGCGGGCAGCTTCGGCGGCGAGATGAGCGCGCTGCGCGGCTCGGGCGCCACCGTGCGCGCGCGGGTGCGCGAAGACGGCGAGGTGATCGCGATCGAGCACGAGGGCCTCCTCCGGGTCGTCCAGAACGACGCCGAGCTGAGCGAGCTCTTCATGCGCGCGTTCATCCTGCGCCGCATGGGCCTGATCCAGGCGAGGCAGGGCGACGTCGTACTGATCGGCTCGAGCCACTCGGCAGCGACGCTCCGCCTGCGCCAGTTCCTCGGTCGCAACGGCTTCCCGTACGCGAGCCTCGACGTCGACCGCGACCCCGACGTCGCCGCGCTGCTGGAGCGCTTCCAGGTGGGGATCGACGAGGTGCCGGTTGTCATCTGCCGCGGCGAGACGGTGCTCAGGAACCCGACGAACGAGCAGCTCGCCGACTGCCTGCGGATGAACCCGGAGTTCGACGATGCGACGGTGCGCGACCTGATCGTCATCGGCGCCGGGCCGGCGGGGCTCGCCGCCGCCGTCTACGGCGCCTCAGAGGGGCTCGACGTCCTCGTGCTCGAGACCACCGCGGCGGGCGGGCAGGCGGGGACGAGCTCGAAGATCGAGAACTACCTCGGCTTCCCCACCGGGATCTCGGGGCAGGCGCTCGCCGCGCGCGCGCTCGTGCAGGCGCAGAAGTTCGGCGCGGACGTCGCGGTCGCCGGCACCGTCGTGAAGCTGCTGTGCCACCGCCGCCCATACCGGATCGAGCTCGCGAGCGGGCGCGTCGTGCACGCGCGGACGATCGTCGTCGCGACTGGCGCCGAGTACCGGCCGATCGCGATCGAAAACCTGTCGCAGTTCGTCGGGGCGGGTGTCTACTACGCGGCGACCTACCTGGAGGCGCAGATCTGCCGGGGCGAGGAGGCAATCGTCGTGGGCGGCGGCAACTCGGCCGGCCAGGCGGCGGTGTTCCTGGCGAGCGGCTGCCGGCACGTGCACCTGCTCGTCCGGTCGTCGGGTCTGGCAGCGACGATGTCGCGCTACCTGATCCGGCGCATCGAGGAGAACCCCAACATCACGCTGCGGCCGTTCACCGAGATCGCCGCGCTCGACGGGAACGGCCAGCTCGAGCGCGTCACCTGGCGGAGCCAGGGCGACCAGCGCGAGTCGCGCGACATCGGGCACGTGTTCCTCATGACCGGCGCGGTGCCGAACGCGCGCTGGCTCGCGGGCTGGGTGGCGCTCGACGACAAGGGGTTCGTGCGCACCGGATCGGACCTGAGCGCCGAGGATCTCGCAGCGACGCGCTGGCCGCTCGCTCGCGAGCCGCACCTCCTGGAAACGAGCCGTCCGGGAATCTTTGCGGTGGGCGACGTCCGGTCGGGGAGCATCAAGCGCGTGGCAGCCGCAGTGGGCGAGGGATCGACCGCCGTGCAGTTCGTTCACCGCGCGCTGCAAGAGTAGCGCCGGGCCACCTCGCACAGGGCGTCTTGCTGCTGATCTTCGTGGTGCTGGGGTTCCTCGCGGTGCGGCGGTTCCACCTGCGCGCCTGAACGCTAGCCGCCGTAGCGTTCGGTCCTGATCCGGTCGGGAGCGACGCCGAGGTCGAGCAGCAGCCCGCTGACGGTCTCGACGAATGCGTTCGCGCCACAGACGAACGCGAGCAGCGGGCTGCCGCCCGCGCGCAGCGCCTCCGCCAGGAGTTCCCGGTCGATGCGGCCGCGCCGAAGATCGTTGTGCCCCGGTGCTTCGCGCGTGACCGTGGCGAGGAGCGTGAAACCGCGTCGCGCGGCGGCGTAGCCGCGCAGTTCGTCGAGGTAGAGGAGGTCGGGCGCGGTCCGGGCGGAGACCGCGAGCGTGACCGGAGCTTCGCTCCCCTGCGCCGCGTGGTGCCGGATCATCGACGCCAGCGGGACGACGCCCGAGCCGCCGCCGACGAGGAGCAGCGGGCCGCCGTCCCGCACCGACCACATGAAGTGGCCGCCGATCGGCCCGCGGAGCTCGATCTCGTCGCCGACCCGCACCTCGTCGTGGAAGAACGGCGACACCTCGCCGTCCTGGAGCCGCTCGACGGCGAGCTCGAGAGCGTCGGCGTGCTCGGGCGCCGAGGCGATCGAGTAACTGCGCTGCGCCTCGTAGCCGTCGGGCGCGACGAGACGCACGTCCATGTGCTGCCCCGGGACGAACGCGGGCGGTTGCGGCAGCGCGAAGAAGAAGCTCTTGATGCGCGGCGTGCGCGGGACGACCGAGGTGACCCTCGCCATGGTCCAGGCGAGCTTCCGCGGTCCGGCAACGGCGTCCATCGCCTCAGTCCCCCGAGTACCGCTGCTCCTGCCAGGGATCGCCGTACATGTGATAGCCGCGGAGCTCCCAGAAGCCGGCCTCGTCGCGCTCGGTGAACTGCAGCGCGTTCACCCACTTCGCCGACTTCCAGAAGTAGAGGTGCGGGACCAGCAGGCGGGCGGGGCCGCCGTGATCGGCCGGGATCGGCTTGCCTTCGTACGAGACGGCGATCATCCCGCGCCCGCCGACGAGATCCTTCGTCGGCACGTTGGTCGAGTAGCCGTCGACGGAGTGGGCGAGGACGTACGCGGTGGGCGCCTCGATGCCCGCGTCGGCGAGGAGGTCGTCGATCGACACGCCCTCCCAGGCGGTGTCGAACTTGCTCCACTTGGTGACGCAGTGGATGTCGCGCGTGAC